>BLMQ01000127.1:0-52135 GCA_011958095.1 Lactobacillaceae bacterium
AAAAAAAGTCCAGGACAATAATTATTTTTGTCCTGAACTAATCTTAGGTTGTTTTTTGTTTAATATTGTTTATTGTATTCATAAACTAATTCTGGTTCACGACCAGTACGATGATAAGCATTTAATGCATCTACCTGTGCCATTTCTTGGGCGTTAAGTTCAAAATCGTAAATATCAGCATTTTGGGCAATTCGCTCTTCATGAACTGACTTGGGAATAAAAGAAACACCATTCTGGAAATGCCACCGCAGTATAATTTGCGCGGTGGATTTATTATGAGCAGCAGCAATATCTTTTAATACTGGTTCATTGAGAACTGCTCCTCGCCCTAATGGACTCCAGGCTTGCGTTACTATTTGATGTTGATGATTAAATTCTAATAGTGGTTTTTGTGTTAATAGCGGATGCAACTCAATTTGATCAACAACCGGCATTTCATTTGCTTGGGTTGCCAAATATTGAAGATGAATCATTTGGTAGTTGCTTACACCAATTGACCTAGTAAGTCCTTCTTTTTTCATTTCTTCAAAGGCCCGCCAGGTATCAAAAAATGATCGTTCAATTGGCCAGTGAACAAGCAACAAATCAACATAATCCATTTGTAATTTACGTAAGGATTCTTTGACAGATTCAATGGCCTTATCGTAACCTTGATTTTCTTCTGCCACTTTAGTTGTCACAAAAATATTATCGCGCGGAATGGCTAATTGCTTAAAAGCCGTCCCCACTTCTTGCTCATTTCCATATAACTGAGCCGTATCAAAAAGCCGATACCCATCTTCATATGCCTTTTTGACTGCTTGATTCATTGTCGCTTGACCATCCACCTTATAAAGGCCAAAACCTTCTTGAGGCATTTCATTTCCATCGGCAAGGGTTAATAGGTTGTCCTTAATATCCATTAAAAATCACTTCCTTTCCTTATCTTTAATCAGTAACTGAGGATTGTCAATATCGAAATTTTCCTTTCCGAACAAACTAATGTATGATGAGTTTAAATCTATTTACGGGGAAACAATTATGGCTAAAGTATTTATCGTTGAAGATAATCCTGATATTATCCATTCCACAACTCAAGAATTAAATAAATGGCAACACGATGTTATCACAGTTAACGACTGGCAAAACGTTGCAAATGAAATTCTTGCTACAAACCCAGATCTGGTCTTATTTGATATTACCCTCCCGACGTTCGATGGCTTTTATTGGATTCAAGAGGTTCGTAAACATAGTCAAGTGCCGATTATAGTTATTTCTGCGGCTGAAATTGATACCAATGTCATGCATGCAGTAGCCGCGGGTGCAGATGATTATATTATGAAGCCATTTTCGATGACGGTGCTTTTAGCTAAAATTCAAGCTTTGTTACGGCGAAATAAGCAAACGACTGATGCAGAAGAAATAATGTGGGATCATAATTCATTCAATCCCCTTACTAATATTCTTACGAACGAAAACGGTACTGCCCAGCTCACTCCAACTGAAGGTGCTATGCTCCAAGTTTTACTCAGTCACCGTAATAAAACCGTTTCTAAGGAGCAATTACTTCAATGGTTATGGCAAGGCGGCAAATACCTTAATGAGAACACCCTTAATGTTAATATTAGTCGTTTAAGAACTAAGCTAAGTACAATCGGTTTACGACAATGTATTCACACAGAACGTGGTCTTGGCTATCGATTGGTGGAAAACAATGAATAAACATTATTTCAAATTATTTTGGCGCTCAATCCTTCTTCCTACTATTGGCTATCTTTTTCTCCTAGGTCTGGTTGGGCTTTTAGTAATTTTATATAATCTCCCAACTGTTTTTTGGGCGATGTGATTCGCTTTTCTCTTCCCTTTTTTATAGTGTGGCTTATCGGTAGTGGTGCAATTAAATATTATCGATTGCGCCATTTAAATATTTCTCAGCTCGATAAATTCACTCCTACCAATATGACTGAGGGAAAACTTGTTGAATTATTACAAGATGAACAAGCAAAAAACATTGATACAATCCGTCAGTTACAAGCAACCCAACACGAACAACTTGAGCACCTTGAATTATTTACTCATGAAATTAAAAACTATTTGACAAGTCTTAATGCCGCGGCAGAAAATGCACCAACTGTCGCAAGTACAGAAGTAAAAAAGAATATCCACCAAGCTAACTATTATCTCAATTTGTTGTTAAATGACGAACGACTAGCAATTAATAATCATGATTACGATTTTCAATGGATCGATATTTCCAACTTAATTAATAATATTTTGCAACAAAATTCTGCGGTCTTCATTCATAAACAATTGATTCCAGAATTAACCGGCTTGGACGGAATTAAAGTTCTCACTGATCGTAAATGGTTGCATTTTTGCATTGAACAACTACTTTCAAATGCAATTAAATACTCAGCTCCTAATAGTACAATCAATATTTCCTGGGAAATGAATTCTTTGCGGATCGCTGACCATGGATGCGGTATCTCAATGAATGATCTTCCGCGAATCTTTGACAATGGTTTTACCGGAAAAAATGGGCACCGAACAACTGCTGCTACTGGGATGGGATTGTACCTTGTTAAAAAAGTCACTGAGCACTTAAATTTCAAGGTTAGCATCTCATCAGTTCAATCTAAGGGAACAACAGCTATTCTATCTTTCTTACCAGATAATATCAGATCATCAAACTAATTCTTACAAAACTGTAAGGTTCTGTACACTTCCGTAAGTAGGAAGTTGCACAGAACCTTTTTATAATTAAGACATAATCAAAACAAGTTCTCTACCAGAAAGGAAAATTACTATGACATTATTAAATCTACAACACGTTCAACGCGTCTATAATCCTAACTCTGCTAATCCAGTAATGGCCTTAAAAGATATTACTTTTAAAGTTGAAGAGGGAGAGTATGTTGCAATTATGGGAGAATCTGGTGCTGGTAAAAGTACCTTATTAAATATAATTGCAACTTTAGAACAAGCAACTAACGGACAAGCAATCCTTAATGGTCAAGATCTTCGTCAACTTTCCAAAGACGATGCAGCACGTTATCGACGGGAACACCTCGGCTTTGTTTTCCAGCATTTTAACTTACTTGATAGTCTCTCAAATCGCGACAACATCTACTTACCACTTGTTCTAGCAAAAACTCCGGTAGCAACAATGGAAGAACGGATCAAGCCCTTAATTGATCGCTTACGTATTAATAAAATCATTGATCGTTTTCCCAGTGAAATTTCTGGAGGTCAGCAACAAAGAATTGCTATTGCACGGGCGTTAATTACCCACCCAGACCTCCTTCTCGCTGACGAACCTACTGGAGCTTTAGATTCAAACACCAGTAATGAAATTCTTGAACTCTTTGATGAAGTTAATGCTAACGGTCAAACAATTATTATGGTTACGCACAGTGCCGCGGCTGCTAGTCATGCCAAACGCACACTCTTCATTAAGGATGGCCGAATCTATCATGAACTCTATCGTGGTGATCTTTCCCTTAAAGACTACCAACAACAAATTAGTCAGACAATGATGACCTTAACGAATGGCGGTGAATAATGATGCTCTTTTTCAAACTGATTAATTCGAGCTTTAAGCGTAATCTTAAAGTTTACATCCCTTACCTCATATCAATGACAATGCTAGTCGCTATTAACTATATTTTTAAGGCAGTTGAAATTAATCGCAGTCTTAAAGATTTGCCAAGCGCGGCGATTACTAAAGCATTAATGCAAACAGGATCAACTTTTATTATCCTTGTAACACTTGCGTTTATGATCTATGTCAATCGCTTCTTATGGCAACAACGTCAACAAGAAATGGGTCTTTATAGTATGCTGGGGATGACGAGACGTAACTTACAAGTGCTAACAATGATTGAAAAGTGCTATCTTTTAGTAATCAGCCTTTTTCTTGGGACTTTATTTGGAATTATTTTTGATCGACTCGCTTTTCTTGGCTTTGCTCATCTCTTGCAAATCGATCATCTATCTCAACCTTGGATTGAATGGGGCGCTGTGATAAATACAATCGTCATCATTGGTAGCTTTTTCTTAATTTTAATGGTCATCGATCTGATCAAACTATTCCGGCTAAATCCAAATGAATTATGGCATCCCCAACAAACTAAAATCGCGCGTCATGGTAAGTTCTTTATTTTTGCCGGACTTTTTGGGGTTGCAGTCCTTGCCTACGCCTATTATCTTACAATTACGGTTAAGCCGCGGATATCTGCTTTAACAACATTCATGACTGCCGTCTTCTTAGTTGTGATTGGAACATACCTCATTTTTATTGCTGGTAGCATCATTGTCCTTAAACTCCTGCAAAAAAATAAAGGATATTACTATCGCCCTCGCCACTTTATCGCGGTTTCTGGAATGTTACAACGGATGGAACAAAATGGTGCTAGTCTTGCAACGATTTGTTTACTCTGTAGCTCTGTCCTTGTAATTTTATTTACATCTTTAACTATGTATGCCGGCATTAATGATACGGTCAATTCTTATGCCCCACGCGACCTTACAATTATCACCTCGCAGAAACTTACTGCACAACAAGAATCGACCATCAATTCTGTTGCCAAAAAACACCATGCTCAACTTAATAAGCCCGTTACCTTTACAACGAGCGCTCCGCAATACGGCTACTGGGAAAATAATCATTTCATCAACCAGGGTGATTTACAGGATATGACTAATCAAACTACCAATACGGTCATTACCATGTCGACAGCAACTTATAATCGGATTGCGGATAAACATGTTAAATTAGCAGCAAATAAGGCTTTGATTTATTCCCCTGCTAAAGAACATCGTGGTACTTTACAGATTGGTTCGCAAAAATACCAAGCTACTCCTATCCATGACTTTAACTACTACTTTAATCCAGGTCACGCTATTTATTCACCAATTTTTATAATCACAAATAAACTTCCGGCAAATACTACCACAATTAACTTCACAGGAATTAATTATCGCTTAGACGGCAGTAAGAAAGCTCATCTTAACTTTGAAAATGATCTTCAAGCCCAGCTTCACTTGCCAAACCAAGCATATTCTTCCCGGACAAACCTTCGTAGTCAATTGACCAGTCTCTATGGCGGAATCGTCTTTTTAGGAATTCTCATTAGCTTTGCCCTAGGAATCACGACAACTGTTGTAATTTACTTTAAACAAATTACTGAAGGTTATGAAGATCAATATCGCTTTAAGACTATGCAACAAGTTGGTTTAAGCGAGAAAGAAACAACCAAGAGTATTCATAGTCAAGTACTGATGGTCTTCATGTTGCCAGTAGTTGGTGCAATAATTAATCTTTGCTTTGCGATCCCTGCAATTCGACAAATTCTAATTCAATTTAATTTCTATAATGTTCGATTGATGGCGATAATTGCCGTATCAATCACTCTTGTCCTTCTATGCCTTTACTTTGCTATTTATGGACTTACTACCAGAATGTACCGTAAAATCGTTGAGCAAGGTTAAGTACAATAAATTGACATTTCTTATTTTAACGGTTACACTTTAATTACTATAAATAAGTACGGCCGATAAATAAGGAGATGTCGTTCATGATTCTTATTAACACCACCATCATAGAAAAACTTACAAGCTGTTGCTAAACTACTCACGACAGATTAGACTGCCCTTATTTAGGCATGATTAATCTATGTTATTGTTTAGTGACAGTTTTTAGTTTGATTTAAATTATATCGAGGTGATTTCATGACGGCCGATCCATTAAGAATAGGAATTCTTAACTTAATGCATGACAAAGTAGATACTCAACTGCGATTTACAAAAGTACTTTCTGAGGGGCCCTACAATGTTGATGTACAATACTTTTACCCGCAAGCACACTATACTTCTCGCCCTGTCCCTGACCTTGTTCAAGAGATTTCCCAGCCTTTAGATTTAAAACAAGTTGCCACAATGGATGCTTTTATTATCACCGGCGCCCCAATCGAACAACTTACATTTGAAGAAATTACGTATCTTGATGAGATTCATCAACTGATTGACGTATTAGTTACCAATAACATTCCGCAACTTTACGTGTGCTGGGGAGCGATGGCGGCTGCTAACTACCTTTATGATATTCCCAAATTTCAATTACCTGAAAAAATTTTTGGAGTCTTCCATAATTATTTGCGCGCGCCAGACCCCCTCTTAAAAGGATTACCTGATGGCTTTCTTGCTCCCCACGCTCGTTATGCCGAACTCGATATTGACAAGATTATGAAAGATCCACGATTAGTTATTAATGCTGTGACCAAAAATAACTTTCTATTCTCGTTCCGCGCTCGAGAAAAGAATCAATACTTTCTTTTCTCCCATCTTGAATACGGAAAGGGTGCCCTTTTAAAGGAATACTTACGAGAACGGAATGCTAATCCCGGCGTTGAGTATATCAAGCCGCAAAACTACTTTCGCGATCCGCTTCATATGAAAGATCCCGAATTTAGCTGGGCAACTACCCAACGAGTGTTCTTTGATAATTGGCTTCATTCAGTTGCGGACCACATAGCTACACAACAATTTGTAAAGGAGTAATTAATATGACGAAAATCACAAATTCAATCGTAAATTTAATCGGTAACACTCCGATTGTTAAGTTAAATCGCGTTGTTCCTGAAGATGCAGCAGACGTCTATGTAAAACTTGAATTCTTTAATCCTGGTGGTTCAATTAAGGATCGGATTGCTCTTGCCATGATTGAGGAAGCAGAAAAAGCCGGTAAATTACAAGCAGGTGGTACAATTGTCGAACCAACCTCTGGAAACACTGGGGTTGGTTTAGCCATGGTTGCCGCTGCTAAGGGATACCATCTTGTCATCACCATGCCAGAAACAATGAGTGTTGAACGCCGGAAACTCATGCAAGGTTATGGAGCCGAACTTATTCTTACTCCCGGTGCCGACGGAATGAAGGGTGCAATTGCAAAAGCAGAAGAACTAGTTAAAGAAAAAGGCTACTTTATGCCAATGCAATTTGATAATCCAGCAAATCCAGCAATTCATGAAGAAACTACAGGAAAAGAAATTCTTGAAGCATTTGGCGATGATATTCCTGACGCATTTGTTGCTGGTGTTGGTACTGGGGGAACACTTACTGGGGTTGGTCATGCATTGAAAAAAGCTAATCCTAATGTCCAAATTTATGCTCTTGAACCAGCAGAATCTCCAGTATTAAAAGAAGGAAAAGGTGGCAAGCACAAAATTCAAGGGATCAGTGCTGGCTTTATCCCGAAAGTTCTTGATACTGATGTTTACAACGGAATCCTTGAAATTAAGAGCGATGATGCTATTACGATGGCACGTGAAGTTGGTCATCAAGAAGGAATTCTTGTTGGTATCTCGGCTGGTGCTAATATCAAAGGTGCGATTGAAGTTGCCAAAAAGCTTGGTAAGGGTAAGCAAGTTATTACTGTTGCTCCCGATGGCGGTGACCGTTACCTTTCAACAGAATTATTTAATTACTAAAAATTTAAAAAGGAAAGAGACTAAGATATTTTTAATCTCTTTCCTTTTTTCTATTGACCGCAACCTTACGTCATTAGCTACACTTGATAGTATGAAAGGAGTGGTCAATATGTATACGACTGGTCAATTAGCAAAAAAATGTAATGTTTCAATCAGGACAATCCAATACTATGACCGCCGTGGGTTGCTTCATGCTAAACGAACTGAAAACGGATTGCGCCATTATAATGATCAAGACCTTAAACAACTTCAAGAAATTCTAATTTATAAACAACTAGGATTCAGCTTAAAAGATATTCAACAGATTATTAATGACACTAACAATAATATTCTAAAAAGCCTAATTGTTAACCAACGAAGAAAACTCAAGCAGGAAATTAAAGACGCTTCAGAACAATTAGCAAGTCTATCTCAATTAGAAACTTTTTTGAATAAACATTCTGATTTCCCAGGAAATATCAGTCAAAGTATTTTTGACAAGATCAAGAAAACAAAGAAGTTAAAACAGTTACGAATTAAATTATTGCTTATTGGTATCAGTATCGATTTCATTCTCTGGGGTAGCATTCTTTACTTTCTTTTTTATCAAGGAAATTTGATATGGTTATTATTAGGAATCCTTATTACAATTGCTTTAACTTGGTATATTACTATAAATTATTACCATCATACTTGCTATATTTGTCCTCATTGTTCTCACCAATTTAGAGTTTCGTTTAGTAATTGGCTTTTTGCACGTCATACCCCTAACACAAGGTATCTTACATGCAATAAGTGCCATCAAAAAAATTATTGTATTGAAGAATATTATTAATGAAAAATGACCAAGGACACACAACGTTCTGCTTCTTGGTCATTTTTAGATTCTTTATAAAATTGGTGAAAGCAACCGCGAGAAGTATTGCTTGAATTTCCGCCATTTTGATTGATTAGCAAAATATTCAGGCGTAAGTAACGTACTCTTTTTCATGTCATTTTCAAAGTCTTTCTTTAACTGCGCTGTTAGCTTTTCATTATACGCAAATGCATTGACTTCAAAATTAAGTCTAAAACTACGGTAATCCATATTTGCTGAACCAACAGAAGCAATGTTGCTCCCACTAACCATCGTCTTTGAATGAATAAAGCCATTATCGTACTTGTAAACTTTTACCCCGTTGTTCACTAAGTATTTAGCGTAATATTCCGTTGCCCGATAAACAAATGGGTGATCGGGCATACATGGAATCATAATTCGGACGTCAATTCCACTTCTTGCAGCAATTACTAATGCTTCCAGCACTGAATCTTCTGGAATAAGGTATGGCGATTGAATATAAACATATTTTCGTGCCGAGCTAATAATTGATTCATATCCCCGTCGAATTGAATAATTTTCATTATCTGGTCCAGAAGATACGATTTGCATTGGAACTTCATCTGGATCGCCATCTGGTGCAACCAGTTCAAAATTCTTAAATTCTTTTTCAAGGTCAATTTTCTTTTTATGAGTTTTCCGACAGGTTGTATTCCAGTCCATCGCAAACCTCACTGTCATCATCATCGTTGCTTGCCCGACGACACGGAGATGGGTATCACGCCAATAACCAAACTTAGGATCTTCGCCAAGGTATTGATCACCGATATTGAATCCACCAATGTAACCAATCTTGCCATCAATAATAGCTAGTTTACGGTGAAGATGATAGTTTAACCGTGGCGTTTGAAAATAAGCTTTGGCAGCGGCAATAAATGCTTGCGCTTCCCCACCCAACTCTTCTAAATGCTTAAAAAATTTGAAAGTAGTCCCATGAGACCCATTTAAATCATAGAGAACACGGACTTTTACTCCCCGTGCAGCTGCATCTTCTAAGGCTGCCAACACCCGCTTCCCTAGATTATCAGCATAAAAGGAATAGTATTCAATATATACATGATCAGTTGCATGATTTATATCATCAATTAACTTATCAAACTTCTTTTTCCCATCAATAAATACGTGAACTTTATTATTAAAGGTTACTACTGAATCATTCAAACTCAAAAAAAGGTTAACCAACTGACGATCACGCGACAACCGGCTTCCTTTTGGCATTAATTCATGTTCTTCACTTAATTTTCGTTGTTTTTCAAGATACTTAGTCCGTAATTGTTTTTGCTCATCTTGAATACTAAATATCTCATCATGAGATAATTGTCGTCCCACAAAAAGATATAGGATAAATCCAACTACTGGCAAAATAGTTAAGACTAATAGCCATGCCCAAGTTGATGCAATATCCCGACGACTACGAAAAACAGTCCATACTGCAAAAGCAATGTTAATCAACCATAGGACTTCAATAATGCGGCGAATAACATCCCATGTCCAAACAATATCCATAATTTAATAATCTCCCTAGTTGTATTACTGATTCATTATAGCCATTCTTTGCTTACTTTTCAGCAGGTTTAGAGATTATTTTCGATAAAAACGACGAAGAGCAAAAGATAACCCGATCGCTAAAAGTCCGTACACTGCACCTACATAGCCAAGCATCGTTAAATTAGCAAAGTTAACAGTAGTCGAAGCCGTGAAAGATCCAAGTGAAATTCCAACATTAGCGAAAATCGAAATTAACGATGTTGCTAAAGCTAATGACTGTGGATATTCTTTTTCCGCTACACTAATAAATACCAGTTGAATAGTTGTTCCATATATAATTACAACGACACAAAGAGCTGCTAGAACAAGCATTCCCGTGAGCTTATTTCCTAATGCAATCCCAAGAATAAGACTTAAGATTGTCATGAGAATAAAGACAAATGGTAATTTGTGAACCCCATTATGACTCGCAACGATTCCAGCAATTTCATTACCAATAATACTCATTACCCCTAAAAGAAGCAGCAACCAATTTAAACTAGTTAAGCTAAAGCCCATCACAGTAGTAATTAGCGGCCGGACATAAGTATAGAAAGTATACTGGAGACTTAAGACAGCCACCGTGATTCCAATCCCTAATAAAACACGGTGATCTTTTAATAGTGCTAACTGTTCTAAAATGCTCCCTTTAACTTGAGGTGTATCACGAGGAGTAAGCCAGGCTAACAATGCAAACACAATTAATGTTAATCCTGAAATGATCCAAAAACTATCGTGCCAGGAAAGTAATGTTGCGATGGTTGTACCAAGCGGAACCCCAATGACCGACGCAATACTAAAACCTGCACCGACCCACGCTAGAACCATTGGCCGTTTGTCCATTGGTGTAATTATACTAACTAGCAAGTTAATTAATGAAATAATGGTTCCAGCAACAGCGGCAGTAATAATTCGCGCAAATAGGAGCCAGCCAAGTGTTGGTGCCATCGCAGTTAAAGTATTACCAATAAAAAAGACGGTCATTAATAGCATAAGAAGCTTATAGCGATTCCAATTGCTAGTTAAGGTAGTAATAATTGGCGTACTAATCGCATAGACTCCTGCAAAAGCTGTCACCAAAAAACCAACTGTGGAAAGTGGAACATGATAACTCCGTGTAATATCTGATAAAACCCCTACAACCATAAACTCATTACATCCCAGCATAAATGCAACAAGAATAAAAGTGAACGATCGTAATTTAGCGTGCTTCACAATAAACCTCCTTTTTAAAACAAAAAATTTTCCGGAAAAAGTCAATCCAGAAAATTATAAACGTTTAACAATTAATTTCCAATAGTTTTGAACTATTTAGCTTAATAAAGTTGTGATTGATAAGCAGCAAAGGTTTTATCATCAAAGCAAACCATCGTTACTTGATCAACATAATTGGCAGTAGGGAGAAAATCTTTAATTGTCTTAATCGCAATTTTTGCTGCCCTTTCAAGCGGGAAAGCATATACCCCTGTACTGATAGAAGGAAAAGCAACCGTCTGACATAAATGTTTATCAGCCAACAGCAAACTATTGTGATAAGAATTGGCTAACAATTGATCTTCACCATTATCACCACCATGCCAAATCGGTCCAGGCGTGTGAATAATGAATTTAGCTGGCAAGTTAAAACCGCCAGTTATCCGTGCTTCTCCCGTTGGACATCCATGAAATTTTTCACAGGCACCATATAACGCTGGACCCGCTGCTCGATGAATCGCACCATCGACACCACCGCCACCCATTAAAGTTGTATTAGCGGCATTAACAATTGCATCAACTTTTATTTTGGTAATATCTCCCTTGATTATGTTGATTACTGACAATAAAATCACCCCTTTCGTTTTTTAAACTGTGGATATAGCCAAATTAACGCTACAAATGCAATACTTTTAATTGCAGTCACAAAGCCAATCCCAAAATCACGTCCGTTATTATAGCTATCAGAAATATTGAAACAGTAATCACTTATTTTCATTAATAAGACAGAGATAATAATGAGTGTTATTATTATTCCAACTTTCTCTTGTCCTTTAACCTTCTTCCAATCACATTTTGATATCAAATAGGAAACATTTAATAATGCTATTCCAACCATAACACCTAAAACAACTCGCCAAATTGAACTAAGAGACGTAATTTTTACTAAGCCAATTGTCTGAAACAAAAAATAAATACATGCAAGAAAGTTAATAATATATGAAATAGTAAAAGTATTATCTTTCTTAGCATTCATAGTGTGCTCTTCTTTATAGTTATTTATCATCTCATGATCCTCCCGTAATAAATCATCCAAACTAACATGGTAGAGATCACTTATTTGAACCAACATAAAAATATCAGGATAACTTCGACCATTTTCCCAACTAGAAATTGTTTTACGCGAGATCAATAATCGTTCTGCGACATCCTGCTGAGTCCATTCTTTTTGACAACGATATAATTTCATTTTATCGGCAAATTTCAATAAGTTCTCCTACCTTCAATTAAATTTATTTCCCGGGAAATTAACTATGCTTAAACTTTACCGAAGAAGACGATATTTGTCACGCTAAGAATCATAGCAAACAAAAAGGCTGGAGAAACTTCCAACCTTCTGTAAATATTAAATTACCAAATATGAACCCGATCTTCTGGCGCCCGGTACATTTCATCACCAGGCTTAATGTCAAATGCTGTGTAGAAGTCATCGAGATTTTCTGCTTGAATATTAGCACGTAATTTTTGCGGTGCATGAACATCAATTGAAAGCAGTAATTGCATGTACTGTTCCGTTGCCTTCATTCGCCAAATAGTTGCCCAGTTAATAAAGAATTCTTGGGCATTGAAGTCAGCTTCAGTTTTTGCTGCTTCAAGTGCACAACTAAGGCCTCCTGCATCGGCGATATTTTCAGAAACTGTGAGCTTCCCGTTTACCTTTTGACCAGCAAATGGGATCCCATCAAATTCTTCAATCATCTTTTGAGCTAATTGCTTAAAGTGTGCAGAATCTTCATCTGTCCACCAGTTATTAAGATTTCCAAACTCATCAAATAATGACCCGTTGTTGTCAAAGGCATGGGAAATTTCATGGGCGATTACTGCACCAATCCCACCATAATTTTGGCTGCTGCTTTGTTTCAACGAGTAGAACGGTGCCTGTAGGATTGCAGCTGGGAATACAATGATATTCTTAAATGGGTGATAGTAAGCATTAACTGTGGCCGCACTCATTTCCCATCGCATCCGATCAACAGGTTTATTCCAACGACTGAATAATTCTTTATTAGCCGTCACTGTTAATTGATTTAGGTTTGCAATCAATGATTCCTCTTCATCAACCTTAAATTGATCATAGAGAGCAGGAATCTTATCTGGATACCCAACTTGAATGCCCAGTTTATCAAGCTTAAGAATAGCCTTATCACGGGTATCCTTACTAAGCCATTGATTATTGGTCAAACGTCCCTTATAGACTTTAATCATTTGCTCAACCATGTGGTGAACGTCTGCCTTAGCTTGTGGTCCAAAGTACTTCTTCCCATAATAATCACCAGCTACTTGGCTAAACATGTCGCGGGCAAGATAAAACGCAAATTTACGCTGACTAACTGGTTTCTTGCTTCCAGAAAGTGCTCGACCATAACGTCCATTGATTTCACGCATTTCATCATCAAGGTAACTAGCATTTTCGCGAATAACACGAATTAATGCCCAGTTTTTAAAGAGCTCAAAGTTATCTTGTAAGATCTTATTCAGGGCCTTAAAATATTCTGGTTCTGTCACAATTACCTTTTCCGGTTCTTCCCCAACTAACTGCTCAATTATTGCCGCAATATCAAGTTGGTCAGTCGCACTGGCTAGTTCTGCAACAGTTTGTGGATTATACATCTTACTATAATCAGCCGCTTCTTCAGCACTCTTTACATTTGGCGCAAGAAGGGCATCAAATTTGATTGCGTCCCCAATAATCTTTTTTGCTTCTTCTTTGCTATACCCCAACTTATCCATCAAGGCTTCCACCATTGAAGACCACAATTGGAGTAATTGATCGTGCTGAGCCTTCTTTTCTGCTTCATAGTAGCTCTTATCAGGCAAAATAAGCGACGGTGATGAAGCAAACAAAGCATAAACAGTCGCATTCTTCATATCAGCGTCAATATCAAAACTAATTGGTGAAGGCATCCCCGCTAAAATCCAGTTCTTCCATTGAGATTGGTAATCTTCATATGAATTAAGATTCTCCACGCTTGCTAACATCCGTTTAAGCGGCTGTGGGCCAACTTTCTTACGCCAATCAAACTTTTTGGCGAGGCGATATAGTTTAATCATTTCGTTAAAACGCGAATCCTCAGACTTTTCCTTCCCTTCTGCATAGGCATCAAAGTCATCCATCAGTTGCTTGTCAATCTCATCAACAAGGTCATTGAAGCCCCCGGTAGCTGGTTTATCATCAGGAATCTTCGCCGTCTTTAGCCATTCCCCGTTTACTGCTTCGTATAAGTCGTCTTTAATTAGTTCGTTATTCACTGCCATGTGCAGGGCCTCCTTAAAAGGTTACATTACTTACTATTATACTATGCCTACTATAAATTCACGTAAATTTGCTTCAATCTAAAAAAGGACTTAATAAAGTTTTCCGTGCACTTTCTGAAAACCATGAGTCATGTTGCATCAGTAATTGATTTACTTCCTGGTAATTACTTAAGTCAACCTTGCCCTTAATCAATCCAGCAATTTGGAGCTGCCGAGCAAATTGAACATCTGCGGACTGGAGAACGTTGCGAAAAATCGGCTGTTCATCTGGATCCCACCGCTTATTGAGAAGACCAATTGCCCGCTCATATTCTTTGCTATGGGTAAGTACCTTTTGCATGGCCTGTGGATTTAAAATTGTCGTCATCAATTATCCCCTCATTTCTAATACTGTTCCCGGTGGTTCTTTTACTGATAATTGATTAGCCTTTGTCATCATTAGCCAATAAACATTTTGATAATGATAATTATTGATTCGTTCCTCTCCCCACCCATCAGTAATAATAATAATTATGCGATTTCGTTTAGTTAGGTGGTGCTGGTGGAGATAGTCGAAAATACACTGAAAACTTGTACCCCCGCCACCTGTTCGTCTAAAATCAAGTTTTTTACCATCATGTAGTTTTTGCTTGGCAGTCACCCGAGCATCAAACGAGTAAACATTAGCTGTCAGTTTTGTTTTCTTAAGCATCTTTTCAAGTGTCGTTAGTGTTTGAACGATTTCTTGATCGGTGACTGATCCGGAATTATCAACAAAAATGTCAACAGCTGGATCCAATCTCGTAACTTTACCAGGCAAATCCATTCGTAATGGTTGCCGGCGATTAAAGCGAGCATGTGAATTAACTTGTCCTCGTGCAATCAACCCAAACTGATGCCTAAGAACCTGCCGCCAATCAACTATTTTAGTTTTTTGGACTTTCTGTAGCTGTGATCTTATATTTCCTGGTAACAAACCGCGATCTCGTTGCGGGGTTTGCCTCCAAGAATTATTCAAAATACGCTTAATATTCGCTAACCGCACGATCTGATTGTTGATCTGCTGACTTGTCTTAGATTCCTGCCAGCCGTTATGAGTATCGGCTGTTTTAACCCTATCTGCCGTTGCATTTTCCTTTTGTTTGCCACCATTCAATTTAAGACCTGGCTGATGTAATTTTTCTTGCTGTTCAGCTGGCAGTTGTTCTAATATATTGAGATAATCTTGCGAATCTAATTTTGGCATTAGTTTTTGGCGAAGAACTTTCTCCAATTGGCTAAGGGTTACTGTTCCCTGGGGTGGCTCAGTTAAATACTGATTTACCGCTACATCAGTTGCAATCTGGACTAAATCTTGATGAGGATAAGAAGCATAACGTAATGGATGCATCCAGATAAGATGAAGGGCTTCATGTTCTAATAAGCTTTGAAGTTCATCATTACGAACGTTCGCTAACTTTTCTGGATTAATAACCAGTACAAGGCGATTATCTTCCCACCTCAATCCCATCATTGCGGGTAACTGTAAATCATTCTCTCGTGGAAGTTGTAATAACACTTCTCCGAAAAGGCGCTGTTTTTGAAGGATGCTAATAATTGCCTCCCTAATCCGTTGCACAGATGTCATATGATTATTGCTTCCATCATTTTGATGTAACCGTGCTAGAAAGTCACCTAAACTCATCGATTATCACCACGCGTCGCAACCTCCGCAAAATATTGATAAAGTTGCGCTACAGAGCCTTGGGGATATTTGATGGCTTGCTCATACATTACTTGCAAGAGGTCGACGAAATCCTCACCAACTGTTTGAACAATCGCATACTGCCCATCTTCACTGACTAATTGGAGATACTTAATAAATAGAGCTGCCTCTTCTTCAGATGCTAGTTTAGGACTTAGCCATGAACGTAATACTTGAATTTTGGTTGCTTCATCAGCATTTTCAAACTGCTCCTTGCCATCTTTGGCGTCTTTCAAGATTTCCACTGTAAGCTCTTGACCCTGTGCAAGGACAAACTGAGCAAAGGCCACCCCTACTTCATCACCTAAATCACCACTAAATATATCAGCAGCAAGTTCTTTTTGCATTTTCTGATCTAACGCCTGTAATTGATCAAGATTGCGGGAAACTCTTTCCCAAGCACGTGGCGTGGGAGCCAAATCTTCATTGTTCGGATCAATAACTAATAATTGTTCAGGGTATTGCGTAAGATAGGCGGAAACAAGGTCATTAATTCCAGCGGTCTTGGCCCATTTTAACCATTCAGCCGTCGAACTCGTCATTACTAAACGAACTGTCCGATCTTTAATTGCAGCATCCCCAGTCGCAACACCATATTCACGATCGGTAAAACCTGCCATCGTAGAATTAGGATTCTCTGCAATAATGATCCGCACTGTGGAAGGCAACCGCAAAGAATTAATCTTTCGTTGAAGGACCAGGTTCATTAATTCACTTTGAACAGCTTGCGTTCCGCGATTAAATTCATCTAAAAACCAAATAATTGATTGATTAGGATGGGCTTCGGCATACTTAATAATGCTGATTAAAGTTTCAGAGTAACCGAATTGTACATTTGCAAGACGGCCGTAATTTTTCGTTTCAACAAAGGATTCACTGGTCAAGGGGGGAACCGGAATTGCAAGGTCTCCTTTTTCGCTTAAGCTGACAACCGTAGTAAATAATGCCGCATTCAGATTAGCAGCAATTTCACGAACTAAAGCAGATTTACCGATTCCCGCATCCCCGACAATATTCGGAACATTACCCGCATCGAGAACAACGGGAACTGCCGTTAATAGTTGTTGATAAGTTAGCGCCATTATTTACCCCTTCCAACCATGACATTCCAGATCCATGTCTTGTTTTTTCACGTTTGATACATAGGGATTGCCTTTTACATAAAAGCGGCGTGGACTTAACCCATCCTTTCCCTTCAAATTAACTCCAATCCGCGCAGAAATAGCTATTTCTCCAGGAATTTTATAATTATGTAAATCAACCGTTAGTGGACTTGTTTCCATGGGCTGCCCATCTAAGTCTCGTGAATGAATTCCAAGAGCTTGTACTAATTTACCGGGACCGTTAGTAATATTTACCCCTGCCATTTGCCGATTTTCGATCATTTTATCGATGTTTAGCGCCGGTTCTATCCCGCGAAGTAAAATTCCTTGAGGTTCCTCTGCATCCTGAACCACAATATCAAAACAATAATGTCCACGGATTTGGTATAGGTAAATATTCCCGGGCATCCCATACAAAGATTCTGAGTAGCCAGTGCGTCGTCCGTTAAAAGCATGCGATGCAGAATCTTTTTCTCCTAAATATGCTTCTGTTTCAACAATATAACCACCAATGATCCCATTTTCAGTTTGGTATTTTACTAGTTTCCCTAAAAGATCCTTCGCAATTTCGACTGTAGGCCGTCCAGTAAAAAATTGTTGATATTTTGTTAGCATATTTATTTTCCTCCTAAAAAGAACTATCCTAAACATAACACTAATTAAAGGAGATCGGCATGATGGAACTAAAAATTGAACGAATTTATACTAAACCTGTTGATTTAAATGGTTATCGTATCCTTGTTGACCGCATTTGGCCACGCGGGATTTCAAAAGAAAATGCACATCTTGATAAGTGGCTCAAAGAAGTCGGACCCAGTACTGAGCTGCGGAAATGGTTTGGTCATGATGTCGCTCGCTATCCAGAATTCAAAGAGCGTTATCTAGCAGAATTAACCAACAATCCTGTTTACTATAATTCATTAAAGGCAATTGTCCAAAGTCAATTGCCAAGCCAAAACGTTATTCTCCTTTACGGGGCAAAAGATAAAGAACATAATCAAGCAGTTATTCTTGCTGCCAAACTTCGAAAAGATTTACAACTAATATAAATCAATAATTTTGTATTTTTTAGGAATAATTTGTTTTATAATAATATATGAGGATTTTATTCATAATTCTCTAGTACCCATTATTTCACTGACTTAGTTATATAAAAAACTTTTGAAGGTAGCACTATCTTAAAGGTTTTTATAAGCTTTTTTAGTAACTTTTTCTAATCGTGCAATTAGAATTACGGGTACCAATAACCCCCAGTTTCATTTTGAAACAATTATCTGATAAGGTGGAAGTCTATTATTGAAGTGGTAGGTAGACTTCTGCTTTATATTTTTAAATCAATTATTTGTCAGCCCAACTACGACCATCGAGCTCACCGGCGGCATTGACTAGGCGTTGTGCTTGTTTAAGCATTAACTGATCTAATGCCCGGTAAAAAGCTTGATCTTCATATGTTGGGCTATTTTTCATTAATTTTTTTAATTCTTCGTGTGCCCATTGTTGATTCTCATTCATTTTAGTCATCCTCTTTTTCTCGGAGCCATCCGATAGAAGTATGTAAATCATCCAGCTCTTCTTGTTGGTCTTGTAAAAGTGCCAATAATTGTTCTAATTTAGCTTGTTGAAGAGGATCTGACTCTTGAGCTATTTTGGCATTAAGGCGACCGATAAACCATTGTGTCTGGTCACTAAAATGCAAGAATTTATCTAAGGTCAAATATTGCTGATAGTGGATAAATAATGACTGTCGCTCTTCTTCACTCTGTTGGGCAAATTGATAGATCGGTAATGGTGGCAAATACTTCATCCCCATTGCATGCGCTAAAGCCTGATATGGTCGTAAAATTTCAGCAATTGTATATTCTTGACTGGCACCTGGTTGAAAGGCAGAGGCTGAATGAGCAACCGTCGTAACAATCCCCAATTCACGGCCTTTTAGCAAATAGCTACTTGTAAGTTGTGAATTCCATACCTCATCAAGCCATTGCTTTAAGATCGCTGGCGCACTATACCAATACAGCGGAAATTGAAAAATAATTCGGGTTGCTGATTTAAGTAATTCCTGCTCTTGAGAAATATCAAAAGGTGTTTTTAATTCATGCCACATAACGTTATTTTCATTATCAGCGGCTGCCTTTAAAAACGATTCAGTCGATGAATTTGCAAGTTGAGGGTGAGCCACTATCACCAGTGTTTTCATCAATTTCACTCCTTTAATTCTGCAAGACCTTGTTTCAGAACATCTTCTGTAACATCGACAGTTAAAAATCGTTGCAGAGGCGTTTCACTATGACGATCCTTAAAAGCCATTGGTTCTGCTTTTAGAATTACAACAGTCAAGTTATTTTCCGTCAGCATTAACTGACCCGGATGTTTAAATTTCCCCTTAGTATGTTTTCCAGTCCGCCAAGTATGTAATTTAGCCTCACCATTCTGGTCAAATTTCAACTGATACTTTCCACTAGCATCTGTTTCGACGGGAATCCCAGTAAACTTTTGAACATCATACTTATCTTTTTTACTCATAATATATCCTTCTTAGTAATTAATCTAATTTTACGGTTCCGCTTTTAATTGGTCCGCATAGGTATTAACCTCATCCTGTTGATCTTCACTTGTGTAGTAATTATTTATCAAATTCGTAACAGTGGTATGCGTAGTAGTCATTGGTGCCCCTGCCACACTTTGATTTTCAGTTGGTTCAATCATTTTAATTGTGACATCATTGCCTTTACGTTTAAACCAAATATAGCTAGTCGGATCCCCCTGTGTTGTTACATATTGATAATCCACAGTTTCACCATAACCATAATGTGTTCCGTAATACATTTCACCATTTTGAACTCCTGCCTTAAACCAATCAGGGTTCTTTAACAATGCAACTAATGTTCCTAGCTGCTGGGTAGTTAATCCATCCTTATCCGTAATTGTAACTTTACCACGCATATCAATAATTTGGGTGTTTTTTGCTACTTTCAAAACACGATTAACTTCCCCATGAGTTTTGGCATACGTCACCATTTCAGCGAGTGTTACGCCTGTTTTGCGAATACCATTACTACTGTTCGCATAGTAAACCTTATTTCCGACAATTGTATAATAGGTTGAATTTAAACGCTCGCCATCTTCATCACTTTTGGAAGTTAATTTAATCGTGTATAAAACTTTGGCGTCCTTAGGATAAGTCTTAGTAGAAGGTCCCTCTCCCCAAGGTACTGCTCCTTTATCATAAATCTTAACCGTTGCTCCCTGATCATTGTTTTCCATATCAGCAGAATAGTCGTAATCATTCGCTCCTGGCATATGCGCATCCCGATAATACAACACAAGCGCAGCAGTCTGCTCAGGCGTTAATCGTTCAGCGTTTAGTGCTGCATCATCCCTTGTTTGTTGTGTGCTTGATAAAGAACTAGTCATACTACTAGTTGATGATCTATTAGTACTTGAGGATGTTCTCCCACAAGCTACCATGACCATCATCGTCAATGAAAGCATCAAAATTAGTGCTATTTTTCTCATACAGATACTCCCCACAGATCTTATACTTAGAGCCTTATTATACCTTAATCTTTAGGAGTTACCTAAAAAGCCTCCATGATTGATTTGGAGACTTCCTTCTCATTTTATTCAGCAAAATAATCCTTAATTTCCTTGTCTAACAAGTTAAACTTTTCTTTTATTTCTTTCCTGATTGTTGTTTCATCAATATTCAGCGCTTTCATTGCCACAATCGATGTTTTAATTATCGTCTGCTGATTTTCGTGTAGTTTTTGTTCTCTTTCTTGAATTAGCTGTTCTTTTTCTTTGAGTCGATCCTGGCCTTCTTTAATTTCACGTTTGCTTTCTAGGAGCTCAAGTTTGCCTTCTAGGAGTTCAAGTTTGCCATCCCGTATTTTACGTTCACCCTCACGAATCTTTTTCTCGCGCATTTCTTGATCCATTTCATATACTGAACGTCGCATGTATTCCGACCTCCATTTCCGATTCCGCTTTACAATTGCCATTCTCTCCTTTAATTTTACGACAAGCGGATCGGTCGCTTCAACTTTTCGCTGGGCAATCATATCTAAAAACGCCTGCATCTTAGGATCAACATCGTGGCGCAAGGAAGGAACGTTAAATAAGATATCGGTTTGTCCATCTTCTATAATCTGTTCGGGAATTTCATCAATATGCTTATGTAATACATAACGTTGCTGGCCAAGCTGGAATGGATCAAAATTGCAGAAGAAAATCACATAGGAATCATCAGCTTGTTCATATGGCTGTCCTTTATCATAAGCCTCCATTGAGCTGGTAGTTTGATAATAACGAATTCGTTTAGAGATATTGTGGTGGTCAGCTACTTGCATCTCAATATCATAATGGTTACCTTGTTCGTCGGTCGTATAGATGTCAAAACGCACTGCCTTAGCATCAGGAGCGACAGCAAACTCTTGCTGATTATTAGGCAACTTAATCTTTTTAATATGCAAGTCCGGTAAGATCCGACGTAAAACTTCTAAACAAATATCATAATCAAGCATCACCTTATTGAAGATATAGTCATCGGCTAAGCCTGCCATCTCCCACTTTTTACGCAAGAATTCATTCATCCTTATGGCCCTTCTGTTAGATAGTTCTATAAAGATATATACGTAAAAGACAAGGATTTGCACTTTTTTACTCAATATTTTTCCAATGTATCATTAATGCATATTAATAATGCTTTATCTTTTGGCTATGGATAAGATTCGACTATAATAGAGAGTGAAAAGTAAATCTTCTTTATTCTTTATTAGGTATTATCTATGGTATGTGTAGATAGGATGTTGAAAGGAAGTAATACTATGTTCGACGTTATCTTTTGGATTCTTGCAATCTGGTTTGTAGTAAACGTTGTATGGATGTGGTTTGCCCTTAACAATCAAATTCTACAAAAGACATTCGCATGGATTAATGTATGTGCTATCGTAATTGGTTTTTGGGTATACTACGGCATGACACACGACGGCAACGTACTTAATGGCTGGTTCCTTACAATGAATTGGGTCAACATTGCAATTGCTGCTATCCAATTCTACTTTGGTTATCGTGAAAATAACGTTACCCACAACGGTCACACAACCGCATGATTGGTTTACTTTTCAATTACAGAGCTATGGCTGCGGGTCATGGTTCTTTTTTAGTTTTAAAAAAATCCGGTGACGACATCGATGCCTTCACCGGATTTAGTTTTATTCTTTATTATTCCCCACCGCGTTCAAGGCGGCTTCAGTTAACTTGACTGCATTATCATCGTGTTCTTGCTTACCTTTAGCAATCACAGAATCTAAATGGACTTCGGGTTTGTCCAAAAACTTATCATCAGAATAAATATATACTAATTTTTCTTGTGCATTATATATTCTAATTTTCCAGCCATCCCCAAAATCGTTAACGAACTTTTTATCAGAAGCAATCGTATCACAAACTGGTTCTACCTCATCGCCTGTAACGATTAGGTTTCCTTCACCATCTTCATGACGGGTTGGATCACCAAACATTCGCGTAATTACAGAAATATTATCCTCAATATACGCGTTAATATTTGATTTAAGTTGGTTACTCAGTTCTTCATTCATTTGCAGATCTAGTGTTTTTTCATGAGTATTAACATCGGCAATTTGAAACTTACTAAAAAGCCCCTTCATTGATGGCGTCTTCTTACATGCTTTAGAAATTTCAGCCGCAGCTTGCTCATCACGATGCTGTTCATAAATATGATGACTTACCGTAACTCCTATTACAAGACAAACTATTGCCACTACTACAACCAATAATTTCCTATTATTCTTAACAAAACTTCCCATCTAATCTCATCTTTCTAATAACGGCGCTTACGCATCAGGCCAAAACCAAACATTGAAGTTAGTGTTCCAAGGGCTACTAATACTAATGATTGGGAGTTACCAGTTTGTGGTAATTTCTTAGTTTGTTGCTTGTATTCTTTACGAGTTATTGTAGCTGATTCAGTAGCATTTACTTTAAGAGCAGTAACTGCCGTGTCATCGTTATTAGTATCAACATTAGACGTTGCAACACTAGTTTGTGTTTGATTATCGAAATTATTATTCTTTTCCGCCAGTGAGACAGTCGATTTTGAATTATCACTGTTTACTGATGGATGTTCTTGAGCAGCATCTTTCTCATCTGTTGATGGCAATACAATAGTGTGATCCCCAGTATTAATAACGTCACTTGAATGATCAGTATTAGTTTCATGCTTAGGCATCAAAGCAGCTAATTCAGCATCAAGCTTAGCCTTTAAATCATTGTAAGCTTTGGCATCTTCTACCTTAAGTTGTGCTAGCTTATCAGCATTTTCTTTTACAAAGGCTTCGTGAGCATCTTGTAATTGCTTGATTTGGTTTTGAACTGCTTGATCGTCAACGCCAATTTCCTTTAATTTAGCGTCATATTCGGATTGGGCATTAGCTTGAATTTGCTTAATAGCATTTTGACGATCTGTTTCAATCTTATCGAGTTTAGCTTTATCATTAGCCACTAATTGTTGATACTTTTCATCAAGATTCTTCTTTAATGCGTCAACATTAACTTGACTACCTTTAGCTTCAGCAATCTTGTTGTCACGAGTTTGCGTAGCTTGTTCAGCAGCCTTTTGTAATGCTGCATCTGCTTGCTTAATTGCATTATCGCGGATGTTTTCAAGATTCTTCAAGTGAGCTTGATGCGTTTGAGTTAATTGTTGTAACTTGCTATTAGCATCATTTGTTACTTGGGTCAGATGAGACTTAGCATTATTTAAAGCGTCAGTGTATTGTTGTGGCGTCACTTGCTTAGTTTCAGTGTGTGAGCCGTCGCCATTTTTCTCGTATGAAACGGCACTCATAAATGTTGGATCTTGAATTCCTTGACCCATTGCATTATCGATAGTAGATTGAATCTTATTGTACGCATCGACTACTTTTTGATCATTTGGCAATGTAGACAACACATTTAGTTGATCATCAATTGACATTACATATGGAGCATATCCATATGCGTCATATGTAAATGCGTACATTGGCATATTATGATTAAATAAATATTGTTCACGCGGAGCCATTTTATTATCAGTAATTGGATTACTGTATGTAGATGGTGTAATTTTTTCAAATCCACCTGTAATATAACCAAGATCATTATCCAAAATTCCACGTACGTGGCCGCCTAATCCATTAGCATAAATTTCACCATACCACATTGCTTGCGTCATGTTATATGCGTTGATTAGATAATTAAGCATAGTTGGCTTTGCGCCATCCACTGTTGCGGGTTCGAGAGTCATAAGATTTTCCATACTAGCATCTGTACACATAACCATATAATTGCCAGCTTGCGTTCCTTTAACATCAAAATTGGGAACGGCCTTATTATAGTCCGTATTTGGATTAGATGACGTAATAGTATGTTGATCATTAGTTAAGCCGGCATTAGTACGCATTTGGCCAATCTTATTTCCAGCACTATTCATAGTAGTAGTAAACTTGAGTTGACAAGGTGCTTGATCTTTCAAATAGCGAAACTTATTAGCTTCATTCCAAACATCGCGTTCATTATTGTAAATCCAATTGCGGAACGAATTAGCCCAACTAGCCATAAATGCACGAATTGTTTGCTTTTGCGCTTCGGTAAATCCATCAGACGATACTGTTTCAGATGTATCAAGATCTGGATTATAGATTAACAAGCCAGGTTGGAAATCGGTTGGCATCTCTGAGACGTTAGTTGGAACATGCGTGAAATCATAAGGCGTTGCATGGTTAGCAGCATCTACACGGCTATATGGCGTTTGACCGGGAAATGTACCCATCATTACATTATAATAAATTGACTTGCGATAATCTGATTCTTGACCGACTGGAGTGAGCCAAGTAGACGTATCACCCCAAACAACTGAGTCGCCTCGCTTTGTAGCCGCATTAGTGATATGATCAATTGTTCGCTTTTGACCCGGCACTGTTACTGTTTGAGTAGTAGTGTGATCCTTAACGTCTTGTTGTGCTTGATTTACCGCGTTTTGAGCAGCAGTTACATCATTTTTTACTTGTTGTTGATTAGCACTATATGTATTGTTTTCATTGTTAACATTAGCAGTGTAATCCGCATTTGCTGCTGATGTTGCTAATTGATGAGTTGCATTAGCTGAATCAACAGCCACTTGATAGTTACTATTAGCAGCGCTAACAGCCGCTGCTGAGTGAGCTGCAGCTTCTTGTGCTTGTTGTTGGGCTTGGGCAATTGCTACCGCATTTGCAGATTGCATTTGGGCTTCACTAGCAGCGTTAGCTTGTTGAGTAGCGCTGGTTGCAGAAGCTGCTGAATTATTAACGACTTGTGTTTGGCTTGCTACAGAAGAAGTCATCGCATCAAAAGCCGCTTGAATTTGTTGTTCAGCTTGTTGCTTCTTTTGTGCGTATTGATTTTGAATATCAGCAATTTGTTGGCTTGTAGCATTAGCGCTTTGCTGATTTGCTTGAGCATATGAGTTAGCTGCATTAGCTTCTTTAGTAGCATTAGCAGCTGCTAAATCTGATAATTGTTGCTCATTTTGTGTAGCCTTTTGTTGATAAGCACTTTGGCTAGTTTGTTCACTTTGAACATTAGTATCCGCATGAACATTGGTAGCCCCAAATGTTGTTAACACTGCAACTGTAGATAATGCCATTGTGCACAAAAACTTACCATTCTTAAATAATTTATAATGTACTTTATTTTCCATCTTAAAAAATCCCCCAATTTAATCATCAATAGCCTTGTCGAATTCGTATCTTCTTGATTGACCATCCGGAGTAGTCACGATGTCAGTTCCAAGTTGATGACCATCGACTACCTGTCCAGACATTGTAATGTGGTGCGTATTTCCTTCATCATCTACTGACGTACTCTCCGCATTAACCGACTGACTATCTGAACTCGAACTATTACTTTGTGCATCATTTGCTGGAGCACTTTGTTTGGTGTTAGTAGACGATGCATCAGTCTCACTACTACTTGACGACACAGTAGAACTAACACTACTTGAACTACTGCTATTTGAATTCTTCTTTTCATGATGTTTAACTACTCTTTTTGAAGAACTCACACTACTCTTTTTATTACTTGTGGATCTTGAGCTATTTCCACAAGCCACTAGTGACAACGCAACAGCTACGGAAGCGGTCACTGCCAAGATTCTTTTCATGACAAAATCCTCCCTAACTATTTCCTCCTATTTTTATATAAAATAATTAACATAATTTGTTTTTAAAATACCACTATATTAATAGTTTTCAACTGGATAACTTTTATATTTATCGCTTAATATTTACACTTATCCTTCACGGGTGTTCATTATTAACGATAAGCAAAAAAATTTAAAAAGAATATATTATGCAATTATATTTTAATGGTGATAACTATTTATATGTACACATATGCACTAATAAACAGTTATTTGTATCTAAAACTATTTTTGAAAGTCGTTATATCAAGTTAATTTTTCAGTTATCTTTAATAAAAAAGAAGGTGACTGTTATCGCAGATATTGGGGACAACATGAGAGCAATTCGAAAGCATCTTGGTGTAACACAAGAACGCTTGGCTGAACTTAGCGGACTCTCCGTTAACTTCATTTCACGACTTGAACGAACCAATGACCAAAATGTAAGTTTAAAATCTCTGAGGCGGATTGCGAACGCTTTGCAAATTCCAATAACACAACTACTTGAAAACACAAATTTTAATAATAATGAGCCTTCTGAAACTCAAAATAATTATTATAAAGTTGATCAACTGTGCTTTGAGTTAAAATCAAAAGATCCGAAAATAGCAATTGAATTGACTGATTCATTTTTAAATATCCTTAAATATACAAAATAATTATTTAAACGTAACAGCCCCAATCTAAAAACAGATTGGGGCTGTTACTATTCGAGGCTAATCGCCTCGTTAAAACCTTTGAATAAATTCAAAGGAGTTATTTTATATGATTTTAACGCAAGAACAAATTATTCCACTTCTCAACAAACTATTACAAGCTGCCTGGCAAGATCACCAGAAACACTTTTTGTTAGCGCAAAACCAGGTAACTCAAGAACAACTCATCCAATTGGAACATAGTTGCCGTGAACTAACAATAATTACTCATGACTTACAGTTACTCATGAGCTTACCAACCGATACTACTTACTACATTAAGTGGCAAATCAACATTCAAGAAGCGGAATTACCAAATATAAGTCTTAATATCCGCCCTGTTACGCCAAACTCACATCATCCCCTCAGAGTCTCACCACAGCTGACCGACCTTTTTATTGACTACTTTGTTAAAGTTGGCCGTATCCCTAATCCCTGGTTAATCAGCTAACTAAAAAAGCTCCTCAATCGTGAGGGGCTTTTTTTACTTCCATGCCGTAGCGATTAAATCTCCGCGTTTACTTCTTCCCAAACAAAGCTGCCATCTTTGCTGCTACTTCGGGATCAAGATTATCGGCAAGCGTACTTTCATTTGATTTTTGTTCATTTTGCTGATTGGTGATCGTCTGCTTAAGGTCATCAATGACTGCTTGTTCACCAACTTCAATCGGATTAACCGTTAACCGGCCACCTGCGGCATCAGCATGACCGCCACCATTAAAGTATTTTTCAGCAAATTTTGCCACATCTAACTTTCCGTTGCTTCGAAGCGACACGCTAACCGGACTGACTACCAAAGCCGCGTCGACTTCTGGATGTTGCACTAATAATTCGTGGGCAATTTCAGACTTATAATCACTTGCATATACGACCCCAAATTTATGATCATCGATATCCGTAATTAAAACATCTTTCAAATGGCTCTTAAGGTATTTAGCCCGCCGTTCGTTTAAGGTCCGAATCAACAGCCGATTTTCTTCCTGATATTGTTGCCAACTGGAATTAAAAACATTTTGGACAAACTCTTCCGAATCTTGGAGGGGGTAAAACCAAAAGAGCTGATCAAAATTATCAGCATCAATTCGCTCCTGCTCATTCATTTCTGGATCATTTTGCCAATCCCAAGTATCATATGCCCGAATCAATTCCACAAGATAAGCAAGGTCTTTTTGCCGTTGCTCATCAACCTTTGCAAAAGATGGCTGTTGTTTTAACCAATCCCATACTAAGCTTGTAGCACTTGGGTTAATTGCTGGATCAGCAGGTACAACACTATTGGCCGCATACTTTTGTCGTCGTTCAGCTTCACTTTCATGATGATCAAAGACAAGCCAATGGTTAGCGAACCGTTCATTCAATAACTTAAATGAATAATCGCTATCCGGCGTCATATCCATAATATAAACATCTGTAAAGCGCCCTACTTCCGCCGTTTGCATCCATCGACTTAATTCTTCATCGATTCGTCCAGCGCCACAGTTTGTCATATCAAACTCTGTGTCTTCAAACATTACTGGTTGTAGTGTTTTTAATAATAATGGAGCCCCGAATCCATCTAAATCATTGTGGGAAAATAATTTTATTAACCGTTGTGCCATTTTCGATCCTCGCAATTCTGATTTTGTTTCTTATTATACCGTAGAAAATCGGCTAAACCACACTTAATTACTGACATCACGCTAACGAACTGCTATCATTGAAATTAGTAACTTATTTTAAGAAAGGAAAATAATATGGAAGTTTATGATTATCGTCAAGAATTGATTGACCTCTTAAATAATACCGCTGATGATCCACAAAGCTTACTGCAGACACAGCGGAGTCTTACCACCATTCTTAATATTTTAAATCATTATCAGGAAAGCAAACCTGTTAAACAAAATGCACCACGGTTTGTTCAACGTAAAATTCAATCATCAAACGAATTACCTCCGCAAGCACGTAAAACATTGAAGTCACTGCTTACTGGGCCTGCTAATGATGAAGAAAAATCAACATCAATAGTAGGCCCCGTTGCATCTTCTTCAGTTGAAGCTCCAAAAGAAATCACCGAAGAAGAACGCCTAGCAGCCGACAACCGCTACTTAGTACATCGAAAATTAAGCGGTGCCGAGATTAACCACCGTTATTATCCGGAAGTAATTTTGCATGCATTACCATTTTCCGTTGAGGATGGGGATATCGCCCAACTAGACTATGAACAAAAGGTCCGTGGCCTTCCAGTTATTCGACGGATCACCGGTGACCACCTTAGCGATTACACTCCTGAAAAAGTCAATGTGATTGAATATGGTGAACTAAAACGCGTGCCCGGTTCTGATGTGCTTCAATTGAGTAAAACAATTAAAGGAAATTCAATTGTTGACGAAGCGCCAGAAAATACCATCGTAATTGATCCTTTTAAGTACCCTGGCCGTGATATTAAGCCAGGAATGGTTATTGATTTTGCCTACTATGATCGAGGAAATGGCCTAACTGATGCCAAAGATGGCGCGATTCGCTGGATTCATGAAAATCAAGATTATGATACAACTAAGCAACCAGCTAAACCAAAAGTTGTTAAAAAGCCTGCTAATCCTCGTCATGATTATGAAAAGAAACTTGATTATGACCTCCATCAACGAAAGGTACTTGTTATTACCGGAATCCGTAGCAAGGTTAAGGGTCTTAAACCAGTCATTGACAAACACCACGGTCTGTTCCGCGGATTAGATGCGTCTGCAGAAGAAAAAGTTTCTAGCAGTAAATTAAAACGCGAAATTCGTGATGCAGACTTTGTGATTGTCTGCATCGATGCAATTCACCATCGAATTAGTCAACTCGCCAACCATCACGCTAAACGTTATGAGAAGCCACTCGCCATTGCAAATGTTACTTCTAATACTGCTGTTGAGCGAGCCATTGCCCGGGCATTAAATGGTGATCCTGCATATGCCGAAAGCAGCGAAGATTTGAAAAATTATAAATAATTTTTAATTTACTGTTGACTTTTATGAGAAATAGGTTAATATTAATGACAACAATTTAATTATTCGATCGCAATGAGAAAGAAGAGTATGTTAGACGATAGCTTCAGCGAGTCTCGTTTGGTGTGAGGAGACAGTTTTAACTCTAATTGAAAATCACTTTCGAGTCTACAGCTTAAATACCAGTAAGCTGTAGTGGTTACACCCATTATCGTGTCAGCGTATCGCCGTTATGGCCGTACGTGTGAGGTATTGTTAGTAATAGCAGTACAATGATAGGGTGGTACCACGCTCAGCGTCCCTTAGCCAGTTTGGCTAAGGGACTTTTTTGTTGGGATCAGATTAGGAGGAGAAAACATGCAAGATTTAACATCGCGCAAGTTAACATTCAAAAACTATTTAGTTGTTGCATCATTGCTTTTCGGTTTATTCTTTGGGGCCGGAAACTTGATTTTCCCGTTACACCTTGGTCAATTAGCTGGTAGTCATTGGGGACCAGCTGCAGTTGGCTTTCTGATTACTGGAGTTCTTTTACCACTTCTATCAGTTCTCGCCGTTGCTGTTACGCGTGCAGAAGGGGTCTTTGATATCGGTCGTCCGCTTGGCGTTGGTTTCGCCTTAGTATTCATGGTTCTTATCCACGCTACGATCGGTCCATTATTCGGTACACCCCGAACTGCTACTGTTTCATTCACAGTTGGGCTTGCCCCATTCGTTGATAAACAATATCAATCCCTTGCCTTGCTATTATTCTCAGCATTATTCTTCGGGGCGGCCTTCCTCTTCTCATACCGGGAAAATGATATCCTGGCTAACATCGGAAAAGTATTAAATCCCGTCTTCTTAGCCCTTTTATTCCTTGTCTTTGTCGTTGGTTTCGCTCGTCCGCTTGGTAATCCTGCTACCGCACCGACAACTAGTGCTTATGTTCATGGTGCGCTCACTAACGGGTTCCTTGAAGGGTACAACACTATGGATGCTCTTGCCGGTCTTGCATTTGGGGTAACAGTGGTAACCGCCGTTCGTTCTATGGGACAACGGTCAGCAAAAGATGTATCCAAAGTTGTTGCAAAAGCTGGTGTCCTCTCAATGGGTGCCGTTGCTTTTATCTACTTATTACTAATCCTTCTTGGCGCAATGTCTCTTGGTCGTTTCAAAGTTTCCCCAGATGGTGGAGTTGCCTTTAACCAATTAGTTAATGCTTATGCCGGTGCATTCGGACAAGTTGTACTAGCATTCTTGTTAACTGTTACTTGTTTAACGACGGCTGTTGGTTTAGTTGCTGCTTTTGCTCAAGACTTCCATAAGCACTTTCCAAAAGTTAGCTACCATACATGGCTTGCCCTCAGTTGTCTCGCCTCTTTCCTTACTGCTAATTTTGGCTTAGACCAAATCATCGCTTGGTCAACACCAATGTTAATGTTCCTTTACCCATTATCAATGGTGCTTATCCTTTTATCTGTGACATCACCACTCTTTAACCGTGATGGCGTTGTCTACTTCTTCGTGGTCCTTTTCACCGTTGTACCAGCTCTCGGTGATATGGTTGTTGCCTTCCCAGCGGTTGTTAGCCAAAGTTCATTTGGTTTATCTGTTGCCGCTTTGCGAAATAACTTACCACTTGCAAGTATGGGATTATCCTGGCTTGTTCCAGCACTTGTCGGCTTAGTCCTTGGTCTCTTAGTTCACTGGTACCGTCATCAACGGGTTGCTTCCACCAGTATGCAAAGCGAAGTACATTAATAAGTGTTTTATAGGTTAAAAAAGCGTGAGAAATAGCTCATTACAAGAGTCGTTTCTCACGCTTTTAAATTATTATTTAACATTATCGTATTGGGCAAGATTAAACTTCTTAATCGCATAGATCAGCTTGCTGGCATAATCTGGATCGGTTGCGTAACCATTCCGCTGTAATTCGTAAGCTGCCTGTTGATAAGTTTTTGCTGTTTGTACTCCATGGAAACGTGCATGATTATCAGCAATTCCATTTACAATGAGCAATGTGTGCGCATTAATTGAATCAGCCCAGCTATTGTAAACCGTAAAGTATTGTTTTACTTGAACATTTTTACCACGAATATTTTCGGTAGTATACATTTGCACCTTTTCGTCGTCACTATTAGCCTTAATTCCAAATAAGTTATTGTATTTATTCGCTAACCGGCTCCGACCCCAGTTCGATTCAAGTCCTGCTTGCGCAATCGTAATGCTAGCCGGGATATGATATTTCTTCTGTTCACGTTGAGCAGCTGGTGCAATCTGACGAACAAATTCATTGACGGTTATATCTGTTGGGTGGGTCTCACGTTGAATTTGGGGAGATTCGTGGATAATAATCGCCACAATCCCAAATAAAATAATCAAAAACGCAAGCACACTTCCACAAATGATTTTTGTTTCTTTTTTCAAGATGTGTCTTTCCTTTTTATGAATTTGACGCTATTATAACCACTTCACCATGAGAAAGCGAGAATTTACAATGATCTTATTTACTTTTAAGGTCCTTTTTATAGTTCTTAAAATATTTACTGTCAGTAATCTTCATCTTAGGGAAGCTCTTGATTAGCCGGCGATGGTTCCAGCTTAGTTGCTTGCCAGCTCCCTCTTTGTTTAGATGTTGAGCAAAGTGCCGTTGCCAATTTTGAAGATGATCTTTAATTGCCAATTGATCTTTTGGCGCTGCTTTTTCAAGTCGATCCAGCAGTTTCTTTCTGTACACGGCTGCCCGTTCATCCCATTGCTGAGTTGTAGTATGGAATTTTTCCACACTAATAACGCTGAGGATAGTATCAGTTCCCATCACGAGGACGATAATTAAGGCAAGCATCCCGTGGGTCCATGATTCTTCCCAATTAATAATCCGTTGAATAAATGGCTGAACAAACTTAACCAGCAAGACAACGCCAATCCCCCAGAAAAATGAAATTTGGGGAGCAACTCTTCCTTGAATGTTTCCTTTTAGATGCGAATAGTCCCATAGTTTCATATGAAAAACCTTTTCAAGAAACCAACTTGCTACATATTCAAAAATAGAAGCTACAATAAAGCCGACTATAAATAATAGCAAAATACTATTTTGAAAAGGATATGTTGTGATTAAAATAGTTGTAACTGCAAAGCCATAAACTGGGCAGTAGGGACCAAACAAAAAACCACGATAAGCAAAATGATGGTCCTTAATCGAGCAGTAGCAAGTTTCCCATAGCCAGCCAATAAATGAATAGGTAAAAAATAAGACAATGATTTCAGAAAGTGAATAGGGCACTCGTTTCCCCTCCTTTTTGAATTCATTGTCTCATATATTTCTATTTCAAGCTAAGTTTTTCAACGTTCAGGATCTTATCAAGCCAGCCTTCAAAGAATCCTTGTTCGTGACTAACTAAAATTAAATTTCCCGGGAAATCTTGCAGGGCTTTCTTTAAACCTTCCTTAGTTTCGTCGTCCAGGTGGTTTGTCGGTTCGTCCATGATAAGAAAATTACATGGCGTTAACTCGAGAATGGCAAGTTTAACTTTCGTCTGCTCGCCCCCTGATAAAAGATTCATTTCCTTCATTGTATTAGCAGCGTTAATCCCAGCCCGCGCCAACTTTGTCCGAATCGTCCGTGGCTGCATCGTTGGGAACATATTTTGAATTGTTTGCAGTGGCGTAAGCGTTGGGTCATCCCACTCCAAATCTTGGTCAAAGTAATTTATCCGGGCCGATGGGGAGAAGGTTGCTGTTCCGCCCAACGCTGGAATTTTCTTTAAAATTGATTTAATCAAAGTCGACTTACCAACCCCGTTAAATCCGGTGAACAATAATTTTTCACCCATTGTCATCGAGAAAGTTACTGGCGCTAGTAATGGTCGGTTATAACCAACTGATAATTTTTCTACCCGTAGCGCATTCGCTGATCCAGTATTTTCATATGGAAAATGGAAAGTTGCTTTTAGATTATCTTCAGGTGGATCAATTTTCTTCATTCGCGCAAGCATCTTTTCCCGCGATTTAGCCATAGTCGATTTTGAACCGGCCTTGTTTTTCCGAATAAACCGTTGCGCCTTTTCAATGACTACTTGCTGCTTCTCATATTCCCGCTCTTGGGCTTCCTTGCGCTCTTCCTTTTGCCGCATTGCTTGTTGGAAGCTTCCCCGGTATTTAGTAATTTTACCAAATGACACATCACAAATGGTATTCGTAACTTGTTCAAGGAAGTCATAGTCATGCGAGATAATCATTGCGGCACCATCAAAATCATTAAGATAGTCGATTAACCATTCAATGTGGGCTGTATCAAGATAGTTTGTCGGTTCGTCTAGTAAGATGACATCTGGATTTTCTAATAGCATCTTGGCAAGAATAATCTTTGACCGTTGTCCCCCACTCATCTCAGAGACAACATGATCCTTACCGATATCAGTTAATCCCAAACCATTCATTACCCGCTCTACTTCCGTTTCAATTTCATAGAAGTTATTAGCGTCGAGTTTTTCTTGGATCCGGCCTGCTTTGGTGAGAAGCTCATCATCCATCTTTTCTGCATAATCCGCATAAAGCTTATTCATCTGGTCATTAAGCTGATAAAGTTCCGTGAAAGCAGTATGAAGGAAGTCAATCAAGGTCATCCCTGCTGGAATATCCACATACTGGTCTAAGTATCCAATCTTGACTCCTTTTTGCCATTTAATAGTGCCATCGACCGGGAGAGTTTTCCCAATCAGAATCTTAATCAAGGTACTCTTTCCCGCACCATTTTGCCCGACAATTCCCATGTGTTCGTGCTTTTCTAGTTGAAAGCTGGCATCTTCATAGAGCTTTTTATCAGCATAGCTCATTGTCAAGCCTTCAACATCTAATACTGCCATTATATTCTCTCCTCTTTTTCTTACTTATTACGAGCTAAAACTGCTATCCATACTATCATATTTTAGGCCCGAGCTTCAATTTATTGGGATAATTCCAGCAAGTAAGTTATTTACCAAAACTATTGATATAACAGGCACGCAACAAACCTTTGCTAGTTTTTGCTTGATAAATTTCATATACTTATTCAAAAACACAGGAGTACCATAATGGAATTCGGAAACTATATTAAAAAGCAACGCAATAATTTAGGCTTTACTCAAGCTGAAATTGCCGAAAAATTACATGTCACTCGGCAAACAATTTCCAACTGGGAGCAAGGAAAAAGTTATCCCGATTTAGACACACTCGTTAAGATTAGTGACATATATAAAATCTCAATTGACGCTTTGCTTAAAGGAGACAAAGATTTGAAAAAACATTTAGATCAAGGAAAGGCTTATAATGCTTTTAGTGTTTTTAAGGGATTATTCTTCATAATGGAGGGATTATTTTTCTTACTGACAAATTATTTAGTGGATTATAATTCTCTCATCGTTAATTTTTGTACATTTTCCTTTTTAATTACTTTTGGAATAGCTATTCTTTATGGCGAGCATGTAAAACCGTTCTTTTTAGGAATAAGTAAACAAACGTACAGACAAAAAGGATACAAAAACAGTCAAAAATTTTCTTTAATTGGTAAAATATTTTTTGGAATTTTGATTATCATTATTGTAATTATGGTAACCATTCGAAATGATTCTAATAATTATTTAGGAACTTTAGTATTCATAATGATCGGACTAATGAATATTTTTCAGAAATACATGTTTAAATAGAATTCTATTCAAAATACTAAACAAAGGTGAAGGTACTTTCAAAATGTTACTATCCCAACTCCACGATATGATTAAGCATAATTATGAACACGGTTTATACTCTCAAGATTACACTTCTAAATCGAACAATTCCAACTCCTCTAAAATTAAGGATTTAAAGAACTTATCTGACTTTCAAATAGGAAAACATCAGGCATACGAAGATTATCAAATTAGCAAAAAATTTAGATTTTATCCGAAATTACCATTTGTACTTTTAAACTTAATTTCCGGAAATAGAATGCAAGAAATCATAAGTTTTATAAATGGCTATAATCATGAGAAACATAGACTTAAAAATAAATAATCCCAAATTCAAGAATTATTTTTAGATTAATTTATATATTGAAAAAATACTATATGAATATAGATTCCTTCAGCTAACTTGCTAATGGAATAATTATATTTATTGGACATGGAAGCAACAATGTACTTCTATGTCTATTTATTTTTGTCATATATAATTGACACTAAATTTAAGTAATGATAAAATCTCTAACATAGATGTCACATATATATATGTCATAAGGAGGGACCAAATATTTGAACCGTGTTAAACAATTTCGAAAAGATCAAGGATTATCCCAGTTAAAGCTAGCTCAAAAAATTGGAGTAGCTCGTCAAACTATCAACTTAATCGAAAATAATAAGTATAATCCCTCGTTAGAACTTTGTATTAATTTAGCTAAAGCATTAAATACTGATCTTAATTCACTATTTTGGGAGGAACATACGGATGAAAGAAACAATCAGCACCAAAAATCATTAAGTGGTTTTACGATATTCATGGACCATTAGATGAATATCGCCGCAATGAACTCAATCGAATCGGTAATAATATTGCCATATTTTTATTATCAATAAATCTATTATTAAGTTTTATTGCTAGCCTTTTAATGCTTAATACTAATAATTCTGAACTTACTCTTGATATCGTAGTAAGCATCCTACTATTAACTGTTTTCGCTTCTTTAGGTTATATTCTATATGAAACTAAACGACATCATTTAACAGAAATTGATGTTGAAGCCAAACAGGAGGGCAAGATTAAACAAAAATTTATTAAAAGAGCAATTGGCTTAGGACTTTACTTTGCAATTGTAATGTATGGATTAACAATCCTTATTGATTGGCTGCCTAATAAAGGGGCCTTAATTCCATTACTTACAGCACCTTCTACAATTAGTAGTGCTATTGTCAGTGGCCTTATCTACGGACTATTAATGGGTACTTGGGAAATCCATCAAATTAGAAGTGATCCTAATGATAAAAAGGTAACTCAAAATCATTTACATCAAAAGTATTGGTTAATTTTATTTATTATTATCATTATTACTAGTCTTCTGTTAATGCATAAGTAATCATATTTACAAAAAAAGGAAGATAGTAGTTCGTGCGTATGCTGAAGAAAAAGGAATTATTCCAGATACTGCAAAAACCTTTGATACTACTGACGACACAATGAGGGAGCTTTTCAATGACAAATAATAATTGAAAATTTAGTTTTAACCGTCAATTTCAACTTGATATTGATTTTGACTAACACATTTCTTGATTTTATTTTAGTTGTTTTCTCAATTTTAAATACTTATCAATTGAGCGCCCTAATTCAAACACAGAGCCTATAAACAAAAAATTAACAATTGCGTTTAACCAGCTCCACGGAATCATATTTCTTAAACAAAATCCAGCAATTGTTAGTATTATCAAAGATGAATAAATGCAAAAATCGCTTCTAAGCTCTTTTATTTCCTTTTGAATCTTATCATTATATTTCATCATAATAGTTCCTTTCTCGGGAAGAATAATTGTATCTAGTCATAATACCACGTACTAATGCTAACATAGGCAAGAATTTAAAAACATCTAATCTAATTTAGAACTTAAAAGGGAGAAAATGCTTAACCGATTTGGCTAAGAAGCCTTCACGAGACAGCTTTCATGAAGTTCTTCTTTAACCGCAAACCCTTGAGCTTAATCCATGCATAGACTCAACTACTGCGATTTAGCGCGTAAGGAACATTCGTATTCCAATAATTTTCTCTTCAAATTATTACAGCAATTTAACAATTATGTAACAACCGCCACCCTTAAGAGATTTTTCATATCTTCTTCACAATATCATCATATAGTAAAAGAGTGCACAAATTAGTTGCATGCATAAAAGAAAAACAAACAATAATTCAGGAGTGAATAATTATCGCTAAGAAAAAAACAATGTCAAAAGTCCTTGCTGCTGCCTTAGGTGCTGCTGGTGCATTAGCTGTTGCTAACACTGCAAGTGCTGACACACAAGTTCAAGTACAATCAGGAGATACAGTATGGGGATTTGCTCAACAATACGCTACTACTGTTGATTCAATTTCTACTGCTAACCAATTAGCTGATCCTAACGTAATTTACGTTGGTCAACAATTAGTTATCCCATCTTCTGCTATCAGTGCTGCTTCTGCTGCCGCAACAGTTGCTGCACCTACTGCAACTGATAACGCTACTGCTAGTCAAGCAGCCGTTGAAACTACTGAAACAACCGCTGCATCAACTACACCAGTTGTTTCTACCACAAACGCAAGCAACGTAGCCGACCAAGCACAACCAACAACAGTCGTATCTGCTGCTTCTGATAGCAATACTGCTGCTCAAGTTAGTGTTGCATCCCAAGCTCCAGCCCAAGTAAGTGCTGCTTCTGCTACTATTAACGTTGCTCAAACTAGTGCTGCAAATACTAACAACAACGTTACTACTTTAGCGGCTACTACTAACACTGCAGCTCCAACACAAACTACATCCGCTACCACTGAAGCAGTTGCTACTCCACAAAGCAACACTACTGTTCAAAGTACTGCTGCTGTAACTGCTACTCCAGCAACTTCAACTGCTGCTGGCCAAGGTAATGGTTCTACTGCTAATGCGGTTGCCGTTGCTCAAGCACAAATTGGTACTCCATACGTTTGGGGTGGTAACCAACCAGGCGGATTTGACTGCTCAGGATTAGTTCAATATGCATATGGTCTTGGTTCAAACTACCGGACTACTTACCAACAAACTAACCTTGGTGCCCACCACAGTGATATCCAAAACGCTCAAAGTGGTGACCTTTACTTCTGGGGTCCAGATAGTGCTCCTTACCACGTTGCAATCGCTACTGGTAATGGGGGTTACATCCAAGCTCCTACACCAGGTCAAAACGTTCAAACTGGTAACATCAACTACTACACTCCTAGTTTCTACATCAGCATGAACTAGGATACGACTAGTACAATTATTGAGTAAGATAGAGGCTTTTCTTCTACCTTACTCTTTTTTCTTAGCAAATTTTAATAATTATATTGACAGCTTTATTATCATTGGTTATACTTAACAACAATCAATTATGTAGGGAGTAAGTATAATGAACGTATATCAAACTATCAACGTTAATACTCGTTGGCAAAGCCGGTAATTCAGGTTGTTTCGTCATGGATGCGACCTGAAGAACAGATTGCATCTGTGCCGGCTGAGTTTGATGTTCATTTCAGTCCGCATGGATCCACATGCGGACTTTTATTTTGCCTTTCAAAAAGCGAGGGTCCGTCATGTGGGCTCTCGTTTTTTATTATTTTGTGAGGTGAGATTTTAGATGAAAAGAATGTATAGTTTAATTGCAATTATTATCGCTTTCCTTTGTTTCGCATTCTTTAGGGAAAACAATGGGTTCGTAACTAAGCAACGAATTCCAAAAGTTGGTGTATTAACCTTAATGCACCACCCAGCGTTAGATGAAATTTACAAAGGATATGTTGATGAATTAGCAAAGGAAGGTTACCACAACGGTAAGAATATCAAGATTGAGTATCAAAACGCGAATGGTGACCAAAGTAATCTTAAAACAATGGCTTCAAAACTCGTTGATGATAACTCAACTGTTCTTTTTGGAATTACGACTCCTGCTGCTCAAGCATTAGCTAATTCTACTACCAAAACACCAATTGTACTTGGCGCTGTTACTGATCCAAAAGCAGCTGGCCTAGTTAAAAATAATCAACACCCTGGCGGCAATATCACCGGAGTATCTGACCAAGCACCAATTCGCGAACAACTCAATTTGATCAAGCAATTCATGCCGCGAATGAAAACACTGGGAGTCATCTACACTTCAAGTGATGCTTCAGCAGTAGCCGGTTACCACCAAATTAAACGTGAATGTCGCAAGATGAATATTAACTTAAAGGCTTATTCAATTGCCAACAGTAATGATTTAAACCAGGTTTCCGAACAAATGCTTAGTCAGGTTGATGCAGTAATTGTACCAACAGATAATACGATCGCTGGAGCAATGCAAACCTTAGTTAAGAATGCCGATGCCGCTAACAAACCAGTCTTCCCGGCAACTGACACAATGGTTAAGCAAGGTGGCGTTGCAACTTACAGTGTCAACCAACGCGCTCTAGGTGTCCAAGGTGCAAAGATGACGGTCGCAATCCTCAAAGGCAAGTCAAAGCCCGCTGATACCCCAATTAAATACATGAAGCATGGGACTCCTGTTCTCAACATTAAACAGGCTCGAAAACTTAATTTACAAATTCCCGCTCAATTTGAAAAGGATGCAGAAACGAAAGGAGAGGTTTACAAATGAATCTAATCGTATCGTCAATCGGTCAAGGACTATTATGGGCTTTACTTGGTCTTGGTCTTTACCTGACTTTTAGAATTCTTGATTTTGCTGATATGACTGTTGAAGGGACTTTCCCTCTTGGCGCTGCCAGTGCTGTCGCTGCAATCACACATGGCATTAATCCCTTTCTGGCAACTTTAATTGCGATTGGGGCGGGAATGCTCGCTGGTTTGATCACTGGATTGCTCTACACTAAAGGAAAAATCCCAAGTTTATTAGCCGGAATTCTAACTATGACCGCCGCCTACTCCGTTAATCTCCGTATTATGGGTAAATCAAATGTTTCGTTGCTTGGTCAAAAGACTCTCTTTAGCGGCGAATTCATGCGAAGTCTGCCCCAATACTTTGATAGTGTCTTCTTGGGAATAGTTACGATTGCGATTATTACCGTAATCCTGGTTTTCTTCCTTTCAACTGACTATGGACAAGCTTTTATCGCAACTGGTGATAACCCTGTAATGGCAAAATCATTTGGGATTCATACCGACACAATGGTCATCATCGGCCTAATGGTGTCAAACGGAATCGTTGGCCTTTGTGGTGCGTTGATTGCTCAAAACAATGGATACGCTGATATTAATATGGGAATTGGAACGATTGTTATCGCCCTTGCCTCAATCATTATTGGTGAAGTAGCCTTTGGTGAATTAACGCTTAACCAGCGACTTGTCGCCGTTACTCTTGGTAGTATCATTTACCGAATCATCTTACTTGCCGTGCTACAACTTGGTTTCTCAGCAAACGACCTCAACCTTATCTCCTCAGTTGTTCTTGCAATCTGCATGATGTTGCCACAACTTGAAGAACGCATTCACCTTAAAAAGCCAATTTTGAAAGGAGTCCGGCCTCATGAATAAACCTATTTTGGAATTACAGGGCGTCAAAACCATCGTTAATAAGGGCACATCTAGTGAAACCACTATTCTTAAGGGCTTAAACCTTAAAATCAACGAGGAAGACTTCATTACGATCGTTGGAACAAATGGTGCTGGTAAATCGACCCTTTTTAATGTCATTGGTGGAAACCTGCACGCTGACGAAGGAAAAATTTTGCATAATGGACAAGATATTACCAATACGACAGAAGAACAGCGAACAGCTTTCTTATCCCGTGTTTTTCAGGATCCGAAACTGGGGACGGCTGCACGAATGACAGTTGCTGAAAACATGCTGTTAGCAACTAAACGGGGTGAACGTCGCCATCTTATTCCCCGGAAGCTCAAAAGTAATATGGACCGTTTCACCAAGTTAGCTGCAACAATGAATAACGGTCTTGAAAATCGCATGCATACAGCTACCGGCGCCCTTTCCGGGGGACAACGGCAAGCATTAAGTTTTTTAATGGCAACAATCAAACGGCCTGACGTTATTTTGCTGGATGAACACACCGCTGCTCTTGACCCGCATACAAGTCTAAATTTATTACACGCTACTAATGAACGGATCACTAAAGATCACTTAACTGCCCTAATGATTACCCATAACCTTGAAGATGCCTTAGAGTATGGAAATCGTCTAATCGTGCTTAAAGATGGTGAAATCAAAGCAGATTTTAATGCAGAGCAACGAAAATCGCTTACCCCTGAGAAACTTTATACTTATTTTGAAGGATAATTTGACTATATACCATTTTCGATATATCTTAAGTATATCAAATTTGATATATAGGAGACTTAAATATGAATTGGTGGATTATTTTTATCACATTTCTTGCCGTAAACCTCGATTTCTTTTTTATCTTAATCTTTTTACTCGAAAGGTATAACCTTCGTGATGTAATCATTGGCTATCTTGGCGCTCTTCTTGTTCTGGTTACCATCAGCTTTTTACTAGGAAAAACACTCGCCATTTTCCTCCCTGAATGGATTTTGGGAATACTGGGGATCCTGCCTATTTATATGGCTCTGCATGACAACGATGAAGACCCAACTCATATGGAAAAGCATGGCCCAATTATTACCACCTTAATAACCTATCTAGCAGTCTGCGCTGGTTGTAACCTCTCAATTTTCTTACCAATTTTAACGGATCTTACCCTCCAGCAATTTACTCAAGCACTTCTTTTTATCGCAGTCCTTTCAATTGCGATTGTGATTCTCATTAAAGGAATTGGTAATATTCCACTAATCAAGCAAACAATGCAACGTTATAGCGAAAGCTTAATGAAAGTCATTTATATCGGTGTTGGTTGTTATGTTTTTTGGGACAGTGGATTAATTACCCACCTTATCCACCTTCTTTAGTTTGGTATAATAATTACTAAACCGATTAAAAGGAGGAGCAGCAACCATTGTCTTCCACACAAGCCTTTATTGATGAAGCTGCTAAAATCTATAAAGTTTTAAGTAATAGTACACGTTTAAACATCTTGTATTATCTTCGGCACTATGACGGTGAAGCTGATGTTAAAACGATCGTCAATGATCTTCATCTTGCGCAACCGATCATCTCAAAGCAACTCGGTATTTTGTATCGCTACCAGTTAGTCAGTCGCCATAAAGAAGGGACCCGCGTTTACTACGCTTTAGATGATCCTCATGTTATTGAAATGATTGATGACATGCTAAAACACGTTAAACACGAAATAAAGGGCGAACCACATCCCCGAAATTTATATAAATAAAGAGTGAACAGGAAACAACCATCAAAAAGGTTATTCTCTATTCACTCTTTTTCGTTAGGAGCTAAATTTAGTTATTTTTCACTCTTTCGTTTTCCAAAACCAAAGAGACTAGCAAAGGCAGTTACAAGACCTAAACCAATAATTGCAGTTGAATCTTGATTACCAGTTTGCGGAAGCTTATTATTCGCTTCTTTATTAGGGGCAACTGGTTTAGCTGAAACTACTTGATTAATAACAGGTGTTTCACTAGGTTCTTCGACTGGCTTTGTTGGTTGTTGAACTGGTGCTTCAGGAGCCGGAACAGTTGGTTGTGGTTGGCTTGGTGTTGGCGTTTCCTCAGCAGGTTCATTTGGCTTTTCTGGTGTTGCTGGCTCTTCAGGCGTCGGTTCTTCTGGAGTTGGCTTATTTGGTTCTTCATCTTTAGTATATTTGACAACATACTCAAGGTTTTCGCTATCATAAGTAATTGTCTTTCCTGGAATCTCCGCATGATCTGGTGTAAAACCGTCAATTGTTGGACTCTCTACTGGATTAATTGTTTGAGCCGGACTCCAGGTATCAGAAACCACCTCATCTGTCCATGGATCTCTAATAATTGTATGCGTAAAGTCAACAGTAATTGTATTATCTGCTGGAAGTGTTGGACGACCTTCAGTTACTCCATCAGCATATTCATATTTGATCGTCTGAGTAACCGTCTTGTCTTCCGTTGTCACCTTGCCTGGCGCATACTGAACAATGTACTCAGTATCAGGATTTTCATGAGTTACTGCACTATCACTACCGGCTTGGGCTTGATCAGCATAGTAACCGGTAATATTCGGTGTCTTTACAATGCTAAACTTCTGCGCTGGACTCCAAGTGTCAGAAATCACTTCATCTGTCCATGGATTGGTCAAGATTGTCCGGGTAAAGGTTAAGGATTGAACATTAGAATCAGGCAATGCTGGACGACCTTCAGTTACCCCATCAGCATATACGTACTTAACAGTTTGGGTAACATTCTTTGTCTCTGTGGTTGTCTTAACTGGAGCATACTTAACAACATATTCGGTATCGGCATCGTCATAATTTACTGCTGCATCACTACCTGCCTGATCTCGGTTAGCATAATAACCATCAAGGGTCGGAGTGGCGACAATGCTAAACTTCTGCGCTGGACTCCATGTGTCAGAAATTACCTCATCAGTAAATGGATTAGTAACAAGCGTCCGGGTAAAGGTTAATGTTTGGACGTTAGGCTGAGGAAGAAGTGCCGGATCACCGGTTACTCCCTCAGCGTAATGATAACGAATCGTTTGAGTGACATTCTTCGTCCCTACTTCCTCAGACTTTGCTGGCGCATATTTTACAGTATATTCAGTATCTGGACTATCCTGAGTAATTGTCTCAGTATCGTTACCAGCTTGAGCTTGATCATAATAATATCCATTAATTGTTGGAGTTTGAACCACAGTAAAGTTTTGCGCTGGACTCCAAGTATCAGAAATCACCTCATCTGTCCATGGATTAGTAGTAACCGTCCGATAAAATACCTTTGTTTGAACATCTGTCCGTGGTAAGGTTGGACGATTTGCCGTAATTCCGTCCGCGTATTCATAAGTAATGGTTTGGGTTACTTGTTTTTCTTCTTTAATCTTACTTACTGGTGCAGCGTAGTAAACAGTGTAGGTTGTGTCTGAATCTTCTGGAATGACATGCGGGTCACCACCTGCTACTTCTTGATCAGCGTAGAAACCTTTTAGTTCAGGTGTCTGCACACTATCAAACTTACTGTAAATTGGATCCCAACTATAGCCGGCCACATCTCCAGTAAATGGATTAGTTTCAATCTTTTGGGTAAAAGTAACTCTCTGGACGTTGTCAGTTGGTAATGCTGGACGACCTTGCGTTACTCCATCCCGGTATGCATAATGAACAGTTTGCGTAATTGACTTAGATTGAGTTGTAATGTTGCCTGGTAAGTAATAAACAATAAACTCAGTATCAGGAGTTGATTGGGTTACATTGGTATTCCCACCAACAACTGCTTGATCATAGTAATAATTAGTATCAGTAGCTTCGTCATGAATATTTGGCGACTTAACAGCAGTAAATTGATTATCAGCTTGGTCAGGCGTCCAAGTATCTTCAATTATATTTCCTTCTGGATCCGTTTTAACGGTGTGGGTAAAGCTCTTTTGTTGAACATTATCTTGTGGAAGAGCTGGACGACCTTCAGTAATCCCATCTTTGTATTGATAATGAACAGTCTGAGTAACTGTTTGGTGCTCAACATTTTCATTTGGTCCAGCGTACTTAACCACAAAGGTAGTATCTGGTGTATTTTGCGTAACATTATCATTTCCACCAACATAGGCAAAATCAGCATAGAAGCCGACAACTTTAGGAGAATAAACTGTAGTGAACTTTTGTGCTGGTGTCCAAGTGTCAGAAATAATATCACCAGTTACTGGATTAGTAATAACAGTATGAGTGAATGTTGCTGTTTGAACCTTATTTGATGGTAATGAAGGACGACCTTCAGTGATTCCATCCGCATACTCATATTTAACAGTCTGAGTAACAGTCTTAGTTTCTGTATTAATAATTACACGCCGATATTCAACCTTAGTATCCTCACCGGGATTAGCTGGAGTGATCGTTGCTTGCTTAGGATCACTTAATACCCAACCTTCTGCTGCCAGATCCGGTGAAGCAGTTGCAGCTGCCTTATGAGCATCATTTTCATCATTATTATAAATTGGTTGGTCCTGAGAAATAACCTTACCATTTTCGTCCACTGGGATAATATGTCCAAGGTCAGCATAAACTAATTGGACGGCATTCGCACCAGGAACAAATGGATTCCGGGCTAAGGTTCCGTTGCTAAAACGATCGACTTGACCAACAGCGACCCGCTTAGTTTCTGTCTTAGCATTTGGCCGAACTAATGAAATATTCATCGTTCCTTGTGGGTCAAGCAATTCATAGATTAATGTTTGTGATACTGAACGATCCCAATTGTACAGCGTCTTTTGATAATACTTACCGATTTGAAATTGGGAAATTGTCCCTTGATAGTCCTTGCCATTTGCAGTATTAGAGAGACTGTCCTTTTGATTAGTGAGATAGTAACCTTTAACAACTTGCTTATAGTTATCAACATTAGTAATCAAGAACCGCTGTCCCGTAATCCCGTTAACTGGTACATTAGTTGGCAGCGCAGAGTTAGTCGTATAATTACCGTCCTTATCCCGATAGATATACTCAATAGCGGGATTATTTAATTCTGGGGTAATATCAACTTTATCAGTGTAATTAATTGCTTCTTGGTTGCCGAGGCCATACACTGGGTTAACTGTGCGAATACTCTTAATCGATACCGATGCAGGAACACTAATTGTTTTACCATTAAAGTTAAAGGTAAATGGTTGTGTATTAGAAACACGGAAAATTCGGCTATTTTCGCCGTTTGGGCTTGTACTCCCACTTGTTCCTACTGCAATATCTGCGTATCGACCTGGTGCAATAACATAAACATTTCCGTAAATCTTCTTATACTGATCAGTCGTGACATATACAAAGTTATTTCCCTGTGGATTAGCAGGGTCAACAGCTAAAATCAATCGTGCTTGTTGACTATCTAGCGTTGTGTTACGAAGATTAACAATTTGATAAATATAATAAGGTTGCCCTTGGCTATTCTTACCAACTAATTTTGCAGCTTGCGTTGGGTAATCTGTTGGGTTTGAAACCGTAATGGTGGAATTAGCTTGCGGTACTGTCCGTTGAGAAACAATATTTTCGTCAGTAGCAAACGTTGCGGAAGTTGTCGGCGTTACTGATTTAACTTCCTTGTTTTCATTATTGGCAACATTTGAAACACTGCTCTTCAACACTGTATCACTTGATTGTTCTTTTACAGGATTAGTTGTTTTTTCAGTATTATTTTGTGCATTGTTTTGGTTGTTTTCTACTGAAACTTTCTTTTCCTGATCGTTATTTGCAACAGGTGCTGTGCTTTCTTGCTTATTTGAATTTTGAGTAGCATTGCTTTCGGTGGTTTGTGAAGTGGTTAATGCCGCTTTGCCTAAGTCAGTTGTTTTTGCAACTACTTCACTTGTATCAGTTGGCGTTGTTGCACTACTCTGACTGGTGACATCCGCATGCACAATCCCAGCAGATCCCAATACGGCAGCAGAAATCATTGCTGTCATCCAAAGCTTCCCCGATTTATAAAGCTTATAGTGTTTCTTTTCTTCCATGATTTTGCCCCTCTTCTTTGAAATTCTCACTCATTATAAAATTTAAAAATTGCTTTTACTACAAAAGTTATAAAAATATATATAAAACAAATCCTTATTTAACAAGCAATAGCACATATTTAAACACTGCAAGTAAGGCCAACACTAATAAAAAGTTTTTTAAAATTGTTAAAATATTTTATTTTTGTTATCTACAGTTAACCACTTTCAGACTTTTGTATAAAAAATCTAATGAAATAATCAGTCTTTCACTTTGTATTCTGATTAGCGTAAAATGATTAGCAGATTGTTAAAAGGAGATTTAAAATGGACGAGCTATTTGAACATTCTTCAATCAAGCGAGCATACTTTACGCTAGCCTTACCGGTTGTGTTAAGTATGGCTGTAACCTTGATTTATAACATGGTTGATACTTTTTTCGTGGCTAAAACCGGAAACCCCAATTTAGTTGCCGGTGTTTCCCAGGGAGCACCGATTTTTACGTTAATGATTGCTCTTGGGGATATCTTTGGTCTTGGCGGAAGCTCAGTTATTTCCCGCTTATTTGGTGAACACCGTGATAATTTAGCACGCTTTGTCAGCGGTTATTGCTTCTATGCACCGATTATGTGTGGAATCATCGTTACTGCAATAATGATTATCTTTCAAACACCAATTTTACATTTATTGGGTGCTTCCCCTGCTACTTGGCAATATGCACGAGAATATTACTTAGTGATCGCTTGGGGCGCGGTTTTTATTATCTTTGGCCTCTCACCAACTAATATTTTACGAACAGAAGGTCTAGCCATTCAGTCGATGATCGCTAGTATGGTAGGGACCGGAATTAATATCGTTTTAAATCCGATCTTTATTTTCACCTGTGGGCTCGGCGCGGCTGGTTCCGCACTAGCTACTGTAACAAGTACTGTTATTGGCGATATTTTAATGATTTATTATTTGCGAACAAAGAGTAAAAAGCTGACGACTTCAATTCATGAAACAAAAATCGGCTGGAAACTCCAATTTGAAATCTACGCTATCGGAATCCCGGCCTCGGTTACTAACATTATGGCAACGTTTGCGGTTGCGTTAACTAATCGTTACTTGATTGTTCATGGCGCGGATAGTGTAGCTGCCATGGGAATTGCGATGAAAGCAAATATGATCATTAATATGGTAATGATTGGTTTTGCATTTGGCGCGCAACCCTTGATCGGATACGTATATGGCGCTAAAGATGAGCAACGGTTTAATAAAGTTGTTAAATTTGATATTCAAGTCGTTTCTAGTATTGCCTTATTTCTCACAGTTATCCTTTTTATTTTCGCTCCCCACGTTATTCGCATTTTCATGAATGATCCCCAAATAGTAAAAGAAGGTGCCTTGATGCTTCGCTGGCTATCAGTTTCGACTACTCTTGCTGGTATCATTCTTGTTTTTACAACCATGTTTCAATCGATGGGAAAAGCAACGCCTGCATTCTGGCTCTCATTCTGTCGTCAGGGATTGATTTTCGGGGTAGTGATTAGTACTTCCGCAAAATTATTTGGTTATACTGGAATTATTGCTGCTCAGGCTATTTCCGATTGTTTAACCTTTATCCTGGCACTTATTTTCTTCTATTGCTATCGCCCACGTTTTAAATAAAATAGATTTTGACAGACAAAAAAGCCTCTACCGTTCAACTTTTTCAAACGTTAGAAGCTTTTTTAATTTATTCAGTTATTTTTCGTTCAAAATAATGAGCTAGTTTAGCCTCTGGATAATATCCAGTTACCTTTTCTTTCGCCTGTCCATCCTTAAAAAGGACCAGACTTGGGACACTCATTACTTTATACCGTTGTGCAATTTCTTGATTTCCATCAACATTCATCCGCACAAACTTGATTTTATCGCCGTATTGCTTTTCTAGATTTTGCATAGCCGGTTCCATCATTTTGCATGGACCACACCACGGCGCCCAAAAGTCAACAATCGTCATTGAGCCTTGAACATCCTTATCAAAGGTCTCAGCTGTCGCATCAATTGCCATTTTATTCTACCTTCTTTTTCTGTGATCTACGTATAAAGTGAATAATAATCGTTACCGCAAAAACAAGCAAGATAAAACTACCGAAAATCCCCGATGGAATCTCGATATCAATCGCAGGAATCGTTAAGAAGAGCTTAATAGCAATCACAAAGATTAAGATATATGCCATCGGTTCTAACTCAGGAACTTTGCGCATCAGTTTCATGATAACTTCAGCAATTCCTCGCATACATGCAATCCCAATCAGACCACCGATTAAGACAATAACCGGATTATTAGAGACAGCTAATGACGCCAAAACAGAGTCAATGGAGAAAATAATATCCATAAATTCGATCTGTAAAACAACTGTCCAAAAAAGCTTTCGTCCAGTTAAACGCGTTTTACCTTCACGGGTCTTTCGCATTGCTCGCTTACCAAAGAACTTATTATGAAAGTAACGATAGACAAGGTAAATTAAGTAAGCAGCTCCAATAACTTTGATTTCCCAAAAGTTAATGAGATATACTCCGATTCCAATAATTAAGAACCGAAAAACATAAGAACCCCAAATACCATAGAAAAGTGATTCTTCTTGTTCTTTTAACGTTGGTAATACACGTGTCTGAGCCGCTAACACAACAGCATTATCAACTGACAGTAAACATTCAATCATAACCAACGAAAAGATGATTAACCAATCCTGTCCTGATGTAACGACTGTTGCCCAGTTATGTGGATCAAAAAATGGTCCATACAACTTCTCTAAAAGTGACAATTAATGTCCTCCCTTAATTTAAATTTGCTTTTTAGCTAAGTTATATTTTACCAAATAATTTTCAAAATACGACGGTAATGGCGCACTAATATTTAAAGATTTCATTACGAAGGGTAATATGAGTTTTTGCGACACTCCATGAAGCAGCATCCCCTCTGTTGATAAGGGATTATAAAGCGGATCGCCAACAATCGGATGACCACTATGCGCCAAATGAACCCTGAGTTGGTGTGTGCGGCCAGTTACTAAGCGAAGTTTCACCAAGGAACGTTCACGATTACTTGCCAGTGTATCATAATAGGTCAAGGCCGGCTGTGCGTTTTGCCCGTTTACTTGGTGAAGATGGGGATTCTCTGGATTACGCCCAATTGACCAATCGAACTTTCCACTCTGGGCCATTTCACCCTCCACTACCGCCAAATATTGTCGGTGAATTTGCCCATCACTAATTAATCGGTTAAGGATTGGGACAACAATTGGATTCTTAGCAACAATTACTGCTCCACTCGTTTGTAAATCTATCCGATGAACCATATAAGCATTATTTTGAGTATGCGCTAAATAGCCTGCAACATCGTTCATTAACGTTCCTGTTTCACCATGGTAATTAGGGTGAGTTTTTTGTCCCCGCGGTTTATTTACTACTAACAAATCGCGATTCTCATAGAGGACCTCTAAGTGTGATTGTGAAGACGGAATATAATCATTTGCGGTAGGGGTCCGAATTTCATCACCACAAAATAGCAACTGAATATTATCATTTCTTCCCACCAGTTCATTCATTGACCGATATTCACCATTAACAAGCACTGTCCGCCTAATTCGTAAATAGTGGATTAGACGATTAGGAAGCAGCCATTGATCATGCAGCAATTTGCGTAATGGTTTTGTCACCTGGTCATCAGCTAACTTTTCACTAATTTGCCACCGATACTTCATTTTACTTACCTCTCTTTCGCCTAAATTCTGATAAGATTATTTTACTGTATTTCCCAGGAAATATTTAGAATATTTTTAAGCCGGTTTACTTTTATCCAATAATAGCGTTGAATAGAGTAAGAGTAAATTTAAGGGGATGGGTACTGATGTTAACAACAGAACAAATTAATGATCATAGTAAATGGATAAGTATATTCGAACCTCTCCCCCATGAGCGATTAGATTTAATTGAAAAATACGAGGTTACTCAAGAATTACTTGATTACGCAATTGACCCCTACGAAAAAGCCCGGGTTGAAATTGATCCAGATGCAGGAGTTACATTATTAATTTTCGATGTCTATGTGCCAACTCATGCTGTAACGGCTCCACAGACCGCACCAATTGGTATCATGCTAACTGCTAATAATATCATTACTTTTACAAATGCAAAAACTAACTTTGTAAATGGAATCATCGCTAATCAGTTGCAATTATTAAAGAAACACGAGGAAAATGGCGACAAATTAAACCTAGTTTTTCCGGTTCTTTATCGCCTTTCGACTGATTATTTTGGTCCCCTTCGTCGTGCAGATCAACAGCGACAAGAAATTCAACGAAACCTTCAACGACGAACGGGTCGCCAAGCCATTACTCAATTTATGGAAATTGAAACTGGACTAGTTTATATTCTTACCTCGCTCAAAGGGAATGTTTCCCTACTTGAAGAATTTAAACGCCGCTTTGGTAACCACATTACTACTAAACAATATAATGATCTTGACGATGTAATTGTCGAAGCACAGCAAGGGCTAGAAATGGCACAGATGACTTCAGATGTTTCTGCCCGTGTCTCTAATGCTTATAGCAAGGTTCTTGATAGTGACCTAAACCAAACGATGAAATACCTCACCATTTATTCAATTGTCCTCTCAATTCCAACAATTGTATCTGGTTTTTACGGTGAAAACGTCAAATTACCCCTCGCGAACGGGACCTATTCATGGGTTTTTACAATTTTCATTACTATTGTCTTAATGTTGGCATGTGTCATCTTTCTTATTAATCGTCATTGGTGGAAATAAAATAGTGAGTGAAAATTAACCTTCTCGACAAGGCGGTGGGCTAAGGATAGAACGGTGATTAGCACGG
>BLMQ01000128.1:0-1569 GCA_011958095.1 Lactobacillaceae bacterium
TTAATGGTATTCCTCATCTGCTCAGTCCGGTAGTTTCTGAACCCAAAAAAGCAGCTCGGGCATTAGGAAAAGTTGTTGCAGAAATGGAGCGCCGCTATGAATTGTTTGCAAAATTCGGTGTTCGTAACTTGGATGGGTATAATAAATTGGTTAAACAACAAAATGATGACCATCCTGATGAAGTTCAAGCTAATCTACCGTTAATTTTAGTTATTGTTGATGAATTAGCCGACTTAATGATGACTGTTTCTCATGATGTTGAAGATGCAATTGTCCGGATTGCACAAATGGGGCGGGCTGCTGGTATTCATATGATTTTGGCAACTCAGCGTCCTTCTGTCGATGTTATTACGGGGCTTATTAAGGCTAACGTTCCTTCTCGAATTGCCTTTGCGGTTTCTAGTGGGGTTGATTCGCGAACTATTATCGATACTAATGGGGCAGAAAAGCTCCTTGGTCGAGGTGATATGTTATTTGAACCAATTGATCAAAATAAGCCAGTCCGAATTCAAGGTGCATTTATTTCTGATCATGATGTTGAATCAGTAGTAGACTTTATAAAAAACGAGCGAGCAGCTGAGTATGACGATAATATGGTTGTAACTGACAATGAAATTGAGCAAGAAGAACAAGCTGAGGAGGAAGATGAATTATTCCCCGAAGCATTAGAGTTTGTAGTTGATCAACAAAAAGCATCAACTTCGCTAATTCAGCGGCGATTTAGAATTGGTTATAATCGTGCAGCAAGAATTATTGATGATATGGAACAGCGCGGTTTTATCGGACCAGCTAATGGCTCAAAACCACGGGAAGTTTATAAGCAAAAAAGTGAGGAATAAAAAAGACCGGAGAGATTTTTCTCCGATCTTTTTTATTCCGACTACATGGATGTTTAATAGGCTAAATTAAGTTTAAGGATGCAACTGCTCCAAAGATTAAAGAACCAAGCATTGCAATTAACATGAGCCAAATAGCAACCATGGTAATTTTTTGGAAACGAGTTTTCTTTTTTCGCTGCATTATTAACCATCCTTCCATTTTTATCAATAATAGTAGTGTAACGCATCTTTAATGCCTTTTTCAAATCTAGTTTTAGATTATGTTAAACTTAAATTACTTATTTAAAGAGAAGGGGACTGAAAAGGTTGATGGTTAGTATTCAAGTTATAATTTTAGAGATTATTTTATTATTAGTGATTGGGATAGTAGAACGATTATTAGTACGAATATTTCATCATCCTAAAAAAACAAAGCATTTATGGTGGGGATGGACAATTATTTTATGGATTCTGATAATCTTTAATATTGGATTCTATTGGCCAGCTTATCCTATTGCCTTATGGATGATTCTAGCGCTGTTATTAATTGCTTTACAAATTATTCACAATCATGAATTCATTTATCGCCGTTACTGGCCAGTATTTTGGCGGTATTCGGCATATTATGCTTTAATTATATATATTGGTAGCTTAATTATTTCACCATGGTTACCGTTGATATAAAAATATTGAGTGAGTTGAGGCTGAGAGAAAACAAAGTTTTCTCTCAGCCTCAACTGTTTTCACGAAC
>BLMQ01000129.1:0-6304 GCA_011958095.1 Lactobacillaceae bacterium
TATTTTTGCCGATGGTACTAATACTGTCTTTAATGCTTATATTTTCCAAAACGAAGAGTTCTTTATGAGTGATGCTGCTCATATCATTGATAAAGATGGTGACATCACGAACGAAACGACTATTCATTTCTTAGAAAAATGTATGCGTGAATTCAAACACTACGCCAAGGCAATCAATCGGATGGTTGCTGAAAAGAAGGAGGCGAACAAGTAATGAAAATCCTTGCTTTAGTCGGAACTAATGCCAATTTCTCATATAACCGGATCTTGCTTAAATACATGAAAAAGCACTTCCGTCAAATGGCTGATATTGAAATTGCTGAAATTAGCCAATTGCCCGCATTTAGCGTTGATACCCCTCTTTCTGAACAAACAGAGGTATGGAAGTTAAAGCAAAAGGTTAAAGCTGCTGATGGGATTATCTTCTCTACTCCTGAATATGACCATGGTATTCCGGCGGCCTTGAAGAGTACGGTTGAATGGCTTTCCTACAAGACCGATGTGTTAAAGCACAAGCCCGTTATGGTTGTCGGTGTATCTTATGGACGTCAAGCTTCTACAAGATCCCAAGTTCAAATGCGTCAAATTTTGGTTTCTCCTGATTGTGATGCTAACTTGTTGCCAGGAAATGAAGTTTTGATTGGTAATGCTAGCCATTCCTTCTCAAAGGATGGCCGGTTAATTAATGCGGAAGCCCGTGATAACCTTGAAAACTGCTTTACCCATTTTGTGAAATACATTCAAATTTTTGAAAGTGTAAATAAGGAGGGACTGGATATGTCCATTAAACAACCAACGATCAGTGAAGCCTACATTAACTTCCCTACTGGTCGGTTGACATTAAAAGAAGTTCAACAAATCTTCAGTACAATCCCATTTGAAATTGACTTAATTGACAGTACCGACCATTTCGCGTGGTTCTCTGACAAGCCAAATCGGGAACACGTTCGGAATGTAGCTTCTCTCGGGGAAACTGTTCAAGAATGTCATCCACCGTTGGCTGTTCCGGCTGTTATGAAGATTATTAACAGTTTCCGAAATGGTGAAAAAGACGTTGTTACCCGTCCATTATGGATGAATGGTCACCGTTCATTGATTCAATACTACGCTTTACGTGATGTTAATGGTCATTACCTTGGCACCATCGAATTTACTGGTAGTGTGGAATACATTCTTAACCTCTTCGAAAATGGTGCATGGAGTACTGATGGTAACACTGGTGCTTCTAAGCATGAAGATGCTAGCGACAACAGTGAAGAAGCTGACAGCGTTGACGCATCAACTGGTGCTTCAGAATCAAGTGATGATGATAACACTGACAATACTAGTGAAGTGGTTGCGACCCCAGCACCAGCAGCAAATGACGATACTGATGCGGACGCTACAACAGGCGCATCCGATGCGGGCAGCGTAGACGCAAATGATGACGAGGCAGATGCGACAACAGGTGCATCCGAAAACTAATTATGAATAATGAATTGATGGCGCAACGGCATGTGATGACTCATCATGCTCTCGGAACTTGCATAAATTTAACGATTTTTGGTAACGAATATTTTTCGTTGCTAAAGAAATCGATGGACCTAATTGATCATTATGAGGATCAACTAACAGTTAACCGTAATGAATCAGAAGTAATGTCAGTGAACCATGGTGCAGGTAAAACCCCGAAAATGGTATCGTCAACGACTTTTGATCTAATTGAACTGGCAGTGAAATATAGTCGCGAAAATTTCGGCTTTAATGCGTTGATTGGTCCGTTAGTAAAACTATGGAAAATCGGTTTTGTGGGAGCACACGTGCCAAGTGATGCCGAGATCAAGGAGCGGTTAAAGTTGATCGATCCTTATAAAGTATTGCTAAACCGAGATGCGCGGACGGTATATTTAGAAGAGCCGGGGATGGAATTAGACCTTGGCGGAATTGCGAAGGGCTATATTGCGGACCGTATTCGTGATCTTTGGATTGAAGCTGGCGTTCCCGCGGGAATTATCGACTTAGGGGGTAACCTCCTATTTGTTGGTAGGTCACCACGGCGGGATGATGGGCAGTGGATCATCGGTGTGCAGGATCCGCAACTGCATCGTGGTGAAAATTTGGCAACTGTCCGCGAGCCGGCTTGTTCGGCAGTTACATCTGGGATTTATGAACGATTTTTGATTAAAAATGGTCGTCGTTATCACCATTTACTAGATCCTCGGACTGGATATCCATTAGAGACTGATTTGAGCAGTGTGACTGTTTTTACTGATCAATCGGTAATGGGTGAAATTGAGGCTAAGCGACTCTTCTTCAATGGTGAACCAATCACAGGCTGGGAAGCACGTCCTGGTAACCGTGGCGCTATCTTTATTCATAATGATGAATCAATGGTAAATGTTGGTTTTGAATAAAATTTAATTTCATTTAAGCGTAGGTAAACGAAATGTTTACCTACGCTTTTTTGCTTATTACATGATTAATTTTTCATGTAATGGAATATTTTTTAAAATTCTTCCTCCTTACTCTCACAATAGTTCTATAAATATCCGCGAGGCTTGACGATTGAAAAAAACGCATATAATTAATGGTGTAAACTAATAAATTAAGTTATAGATTATTATTAGGAGGGGTAATTGTATGTTATCGAAGAATAATCGAAAGGAACAATTTCGCAAGCAAGAGCCGAAAAAGCAACGTTTTGCAATTAAAAAGCTCACTGTCGGGGTTGCTTCAGTCCTTATTGGTTTTACATTCATGGGGATGAATGCTTCTGCTGATACAACTGCAGATGCAAATAGTGAAGCTGGTAGTCAATCAGTAGCAGAAGCGCAGAATAGTGCTTCTAATCAGACTAGCAGTCAAGCAATATTGACTACCCCTACTCAATCAAGCGATAAGCAAGCTGCTTCTTCTACACCTGCTTCAGAAACAGCGGCACAAAAGTATGAAAATGCTGTTTCTAATGCAATTGATCAAGCTACTAAGGCTGCCGCAAAGAGTGGTGGCGCTTCAGTAACAACGCCAACTTCATCTTCTGCTTCTCCAGCAAGTTCGGCAAGTGATCAGCGGATGACTAGTTTTAATGTTAAAGCTAATGCGGACAATGTTAACGAACAAAACCAAGCTTCATTATTAAATGCTTCTTTTTTTGTTCAAACGACACCTGTAGCTGCTACGCAAGAAACTCAAAAGACTTTGCGGGGTACACAAACTCAAGATGTATCAGATTGGCAAGGCTTTGTTAACGCTATGAACGATTCTAGCGTTGGTACCATTAAGTTAACTAGCGATATTACCGTTGCTAACAAGGGTACTAACATTAATGGTATTAGGCGCCCTAATCCAGTTGTAAACAGCGGAAAGATGAATTTAACTGGCTCTAACATTTCTGGGGGATTAGATATTGATGGTCAAAATCATACCATTAATTTTGGCGCTAATTATCTGAGCTTTGATACTAATAATCAAAAGAATAGTAATCCTTGGGACATTGCTTTCAAGAATTTAACTATTAATGCTGATGGCTATGATAATTCATGGTCTAATTATGGTGGTGCGTTTAGTCCAATTTATATGGGCGGAGATGATATTGACACTAGTCTTTTAGCTCAAAACAAAGTTACATTTGAAAATGTAACTGCTGATGTTAAGAACGGTGCTTTCTATAACACCACTATGGCTCAACAAGTTACTGATAATCCATACACTACAGTAACTTTCAAGGGCAATAATAACATTACTGTTGAAGCTGTAAATGTTGCTGGAAATCAATTGGATAACTATTCCAGTGCAGTTTCGGCTTCACACATTATTTTTGCCGATGGTACTAATACTGTCTTTAATGTAAGCAGTGCGAAAACCAACAATGACCAAAATGCTGGTGGTAACATCTTACGTGCTAAGATTGAAGACGACACAGACACCGATCCAGCAATTGATGTACAACAAGGTGCAACTGTTACCTTAAATGGTAAGTCCACTGATGTTAAGGGAATGCTCGTAAATAATGCTATTACGGGTACCGTACAAGTTGATGGTAACTTAAATGCTAACATGGCTGATGGTCACTCAATGGCTATTTGGGCTGGTAACTTAAACATTGGTAAGGCTGGTGTTGTTAACATTAACACTAAGCAGAGCAATGATGGTAGTGGTACAAACGGTGTGACTAATTATAATGGTTACCACTTTGCACCAATTTCGCTGGGTGTTGGTTTTGCAGCTAACCTTCAAAACGCTGATGCAAATACTTTAGATAACCAAGGTAAACTAACGATTGTACGTAGTGGAGACAATGCTTCAACTTCACCATTAATTTCTTTTGGTAGTGGAGCTGCTGCCGTTGCAAAAGGTACATTTACTTTAAACGTTACCCATGGTGCAACTTTGGACCTTCAGGATTCAGCTCAATCTTCAATGGCAGGTGCCACTACTAATACTCCTAAATATGGTTTAATTACTATGTGGGGTTCAGGTAGTTCATCGACTGCAAATAACATTAATATTACTAATCCGGCTTATGTCAATTTACAACGGACTGGTAAGCAAACAGGTACTTTAATACGTCTTGAAAACTTGACTAACCATGTTACTGTTCAAAGTAATGGTGGTGATAATCCGTTACCACTGGCACAATGGGACGAAGGTAACTACAACAATCCATCATACTACTGGTACATTAATAACCTTACATCGCATAACAACTGGGGGAACAATTCAATCAGTGGTTTTGCTGGACAAGGTCAAACTGCTGGTGCAAATAAGGCTGGTGAAGCTAAATTCCTTCACTCAAATGGTATTGTTACCATGGGTGGTAGCCAAGCAGGTTTAAACCAATATCAATACACTGACGGTACAATTACTAAAGCCCAACCAAATCCTGGTGTACATTATGAAACGCCATACTTAAATAAATTCTTGAATAACTTTAATTGGTGGACACCACAACAAATTTCTATGGGGACTAACCTAGAAACTAAAGTAACACCAACTGATTCAGAAAAGTATCAACCAGTAGTTCAAACTATTGATGGTAATACTAACCAAACTTTAAAGGATTTAACTGCTAAAGCTGGTATTAAGGGCTTGCTTTCTAGCAATGGTACTGTAACAACTGATCTTTCTTCTGTTAAGAGCGTAGGTTGGTATGATGCAGCTACTGATGCCAATGAGTGGAAGAGCGTAATGGGCGACGAAAAAGAACCAACTAACCCAACCGGCAATCTTAAGACTACTGATACTTCAGCTTGGGCAAAAGTAACCTATACTGATGGTTCTGTTGACTTTGCAAATATTCCATTGAAGATTACTGAACCAATGGCAAAGCTTTACACTCCATCATATAAACCAGTAACTGTTGAACAAGGTCAAACTGCAACTGGTGACCCATCATTTACTGATCAAGATGGTAAGGATGTAACTGCTCCAACTGGAACTACCTTTACCACGGGAACTGATACACCAGATTGGGCTTCGATTGATCCATCAACAGGTACTGTAACTGTTGAGCCAAGTACTGAGGTAACACCAGGTGCTTACAATGTTCCAGTAACTGTAACTTACTCAGATAAGAGTACCGATGAAACTACTGTGCCAGTAATTGTTACTAAGGCAGGACAAACTGTAACTTGGGGTGATAATGGTGCAGTTGTAACTACTGTTGATACTTCTAAACTTAAGCTCACGAAACTACTGAAAATTCACAAGTACTTTCTCCAGCAACTGTTGTAACTGCAGAAGGTTACGAATTAACAGATGGTAAGATTTCAACTACTGCTACGCCAATTACGATTGATCCATCAACTGTTAGCTGGACTACAACTCCAAATACTAATGTTGAGACTGCAACTGCAGCTGGTAAGGAAATCACTGCCAGTGTTACTGTTGACTTCACTAATAACGATGCAGCAAAGAACATCTTAGGTTCAAAGAATGGTGTTGTAACTACTAATCCATTTACTATTGATGCTAAAGGTGCAGGTGCTAAAAATGTCGCTACTCCAGTTAATGTGGCACTTGGCTCAGCCTTAACTAATGAACAATTTAATCAATTAGTGGAAAACAAGATCCCAACTGACGAAATTGCAAGTACTACTTGGGCAACTAAACCTGATGAACAAGGTCAAGGCGGCGTAATCAAGATTACTTTTAATGATAAGGATGCTAATGGTAATCCAACTTACTTAAACGTTAATGTTCCATCAAGTTCAATCAAGGTAACTACTGATGCAGAAACCAATACCCCACAAGGGCAAGATGTTTCAACTAAGGTTGGAGAAGTTCCTGATGCTAAAAAGGGCATTAAGAATCCAGATACTTTACC
>BLMQ01000130.1:0-1676 GCA_011958095.1 Lactobacillaceae bacterium
AGTGATTCAAGAGATGGTTAATTCATTAGCTCTCCAGTTAACCAAGCAGAACTTAGTAACTGATCAAGTAGCTTTAAGAGTTGCATATGATGTTTCTAATATATCAGAGGATTACCAAGGACCATTAGTGACAGACTTTTATGGACGCCAGGCGCCAAAGCCAATGCATGGAAAGGCTAATCTTTCCTTACCGACTTCAGCTGGTACAGAATTGATGGAGGCATTTATGAAGTTATGTGATTCGGACCTTGACCGCCGATTGACAGTTCGCAAAATTACGGTAATAGCGAACCACCTTCTTTCACCAACGCTTGCTCGATTGGCGAATTATAATGAGCAGTTAGATTTATTTACGGACTCAACGAAAAAACATAAGAATAGTTCCAAAATTCAAGAAAAGGATCAAAAACTACAAAGACTTGTCCTTGATTTGCAAAATGAATATGGTAAAAATGCCATTATTCGAGCAGCTGATTTAAAAAAAGGCGCTACTCTTTTAGAAAGGAATAGTCAGATTGGGGGGCACCAAGCATAATGGAAAATGAGGATTTATTGAAAATAGAAAAAAGCCTGTTTAGTGATACCTCAATGTATCGTGATATCATCAACACTCCTCGGCATGTTTCTCAAGCTCATACGCCAATGACCACCGAAGATCGCGCTGCTCAGTTTTCTCCTTTTGCGGCCTTGACCGGCTACCATCAATTATTAGCAAAGGTAGGGGAAAAGTATGGTCATAAGACTTATCTCACAGCTGAGATGAGGCATCGAATACGAGTCCAACTTGCTATGATTGAACGGGGCCGATCACATCCGCTAATAAAAGTTGAATTCTTTAATGGTAAGACTGGTTTTTATGAAGAATACACGGGGCAATTAAAACGAATTGATCATCATGCTCACCACCTAATATTTGATGACGGAACAAGGCTTATAATTCAAAATATTCGTAAAATTAAAAGAGATCAGCAAAACTGATCTCTTTTAATATAAGGTATACGTTAAAATGCTTGAATAAGTTTCATGATTCCGAAAACAATCAAGAATGTTGAAACTAACCATACCACTGTAATAGCAGAAAGTAATGGGCTAAATAAAAGAATAACTCCTAATACCAAGCTCAAAATTGCTAGAATTACAATGAACCAGTAGTATCCGCGATGAAATTCCTTGAAAAACTTAGCACTGATCAACTCGGTGATAGAATCAAGGATAAACCAGATAGCGAAGATGATAGCAATGAAGAGTACCCCAAAGCTTGGTTGGAAAAGAAAAATAATTCCTAAAATGATATCTAAAATTGCAGAAAAAATTAACCAACCTGAGGATTCTCCTAAGATTCGACCGATTCGTTGACGGAACCATAATTCATAAATTCCGCGGAAAATAAAAGCAATTCCGGCAACAATGGCTAAGAAGTGAAGGGTTTTATCTGGCCGCGTGAATGATGCAATTCCGGCAATGATAAATAAGACTCCAACAATTAGGCTAAACCAGTCAAAGCCCTTTTTAGTTTCTTCAAACATTGAAAAACCTCCCTAAAAATAAAATCATTAATATCATAGTTCAAATGGGTTGATAAAACAAGAAGAAAGAGATTATCAATAAAGTAGTTATGATATAGAGAATGAAATAGTAAAAGGAGCTGTGACATAAGTTAGGTCACTTCCATAAAA
>BLMQ01000131.1:0-5542 GCA_011958095.1 Lactobacillaceae bacterium
ACATTAATTCTCCCTCCGGAAACTGCTAATGATAATGTGGATGTCAGTGAGGCACATTTATAATAATAACTCTTGTAATTATCTTAAAACTAAATTCTTTACAAATAGTTAGATATTTGCAAAAATAATTATGTTCACAGGATTAGGATTTTGAGTATACAAATGATCGGAGGGGTTAATTATGCTCGAACTTCATCTTTTTGTGAATCCATTAGGAATGCGCTATTTACGGTGTGAAAAAGACGTGTTAAAAATTGATCGTGATTTAAATACAAAAATTAGTTATCAATTTGTACCACTATTCAATATGAAAACGATCGATAATACACTTAAATATTATCATCTTAATCCCCATGATCTTGCTATAAGACAACAAGTATCAAAAACTCTTAACCAAGTAATATTAGATTATAAAGCAGCCCTCTTCCAAGGACGAAAACGTGGACGGCATTATCTATTACAATTACAATCCGCACTGATTAACCAAGGCTTGGATTACAACGATGAATTAATTAATAAAATTGCACATGATTCACACCTTGACTTAGAAATGTTTTTTGAGGATCGGCAAAGTCAACTTGCTAAGCAGGCTTTCCGTCAAGATCAAAAAATCGCAAGTGATCTAGGCGTATCAGAAACGGCTACCGCAGTCGTTTTTAACACCGAAGATTCTGATTACGGCCTAATGATTCCAAATTTTGACTATAATACTTTAATAAACGCATTTAAAAGCGGAAAATTGGCTCGACCTACATCACTAGATGAATTCGTAAACCAATATCGTCCGCCAAAGCTACAAATTATACAAAATAATAATTAATAAAAAAGAGATTGGAAAAGTTGGTCTTTCATTATTGCACCATCTATCCAACCTCTTTTTTATTTTCTGCCTAGAATTGTAATCGTTCTCTTGAAAAAGCAAGCTTTACTAGTTTCCCTAGTAATTTTTTGCTTTCGTCCACTGCGGTTTCGGCCATCCGATTATTAATCGTAGTTAAAAATGCACTCACATCCTGGTGTTCTGCTATTTCCTTATCCGTATTATTTTGAACATTCATTGTTTTTGCCATTACTTGCAATTCAAAGTTTTCTTCAATACTCTGTGCTTGCCGATAATTTTGGTCCCCAAGCGCAGCAATTGTATGAGTGAGCCAATACATATCGTCTATTGAATATTCAGTACTAGTGTTTCGATAAGGGATTGGTGTATCGTCAATATTTGCATAAAAGGGAACCACAGCATTAAAAGTATTAGGGCCAAATGCCAACCAATGAACACCAGCAATACTTGCAGGAACATTATTACGTATTTGTAGAATATGTAATTCTAAGTTTCGGTTTAATGCAATTGACCTAAATGGTGCTTTATCTTTTTCTAAATGATACGGATCAAAAGCTGTTCCTTGATAATGAGAACTCATTAACTTCTTGATTGTAGTTACAGTAAGCTTTTCTTTTGCATAACAGATGAATGGAAGGTTATTACTTTGCGGATTAGCATTTATCGTCCCTAATTGCTGCTGAACATACCATACTCGTGGGTTGTTATAGACAGTATCAGTAGCAGTTGCACTTCCACAAATATGTCGTAAATTATATTCGTTCTCGCTAGGATTCAACTTATTTTGATCAATCCACTGTTTCAAATTTGGTGAACTCATTGTGTTGGAACTGTCAAAATCAAAATTAGTAATGTTAAATCGATTAGGAGCAATCACATAGGCGTTATCAGGGATTTTAACAGCTGCCCAATGATGACCGCCAATTGTTTCCATATACCATACTTCATTATTATCACTAAAAGCTATCGCATTAGCCTCATAAGTACCATACTTTTCTAATAAGCTTCCTAGTTTCTTAACACCATCTTGAGCACTCTTAATATAAGGAAGGACTAATGTTACAAAATCTTCTTCGCCAATTCCTGATAAAGTATTATAAGGATCTACTGCTAGTATCCGGGCATTAGTAGTAATAGTTTCAGTCGCACTCATCGCAACATTTACACTATTGATACCGCCTGCACCAAAAATCCCATCTTTATCGTCAGCATCAGGCGTAGAAGTATATTTTAGCTTAGGAACTGGTAAATCAATTTTAAAGTCAGTTGTTTTGCTTTGATATTGACGTGGCTGTCTTTCTGGTTTTACTAATACAAATCTTTGAGGATCAAATGCATTACCATAATCTTCCTCACGACAAACTATAGTTGACCCATCAATCGTTGCATTCTTTCCTGCTAAAAACATTGTACATGTATGTTGCATATTATGACCTCCTTTTAACCAGCTGTAGTTTTAACTGTGCATCATTAAACCATTGTGGACGATGAATTAAAATAAGATGATTATCCTCCCTACAAATTACTTTAAAGGCAATTAATTCGTTTGTATATTGATTGATAATAATATTGCGAATTGTTTCTGGAGGTAAATAACCGGGGAATAGCCAGTCACTTTTGTTTACCTTCATTAATAAGTTTTTCCATTCCTTATCCCCCCAAGAATAAAATAAGGGGAATTTCTCTATCTCTAATATTACACCAATTCGCCAAATAATCATTGGAATAGACATTGCCGGCCAACTTGCAATGAGATCATGGCATACTAGTGGACATTCAGATAAAGCATGTCCAGTAAGTTTTAAAGTGGTTAATGATAGTTCTCTTATTTCTTTACTCGGAAAATGATACTGTTTCTTTTTTAACATTTCAATCTGCTCCATTAAAATAGTTTTTTTATCATACTTTAACCGGCTATAAGAACAACGCCGATATTTCTGATTAATAACTAATTGCGCCCTTTTCACATCCCAGAATAGGAGAACAAATTGTTTCCTAAAAATTTGCGTAAACTGAACGATTTTTTTATTTCTCAAGTTACGCAAATAAGGTGATCCTAATATCCACCAAACCGGGATTTTTAACTGGCGATATCCCTCATTACGTGCTAACAACCTTTCAAGACTTAAGGGACTGCATTGAAATTCAACTGCTACAGTTTGTCCGTTAATTTCTAAAAGAATATCTGGGCGTTGGGCAATTGTCGGAAAATAGACTTCTAATTGTGGATTCCAATGATGTTTTTGCGCCCATTGGTAAATCTGCTTTTTTCCTTTTAAATGTTCTAATGTTTCACCTTCACTAAAGCCACAATTATTCCCCCTCTTATGAGCATAGTGAGTAATCTTATGCTTTCCTCGTCGCAAAATTACTCCCTGTCCGCATCCTGGACAATAATACGCCATATCGCTTTTTGCGTTTTCAGCCAACACTAATTGATCATTATGAACTGCAATTAACATTTAATCCCCCTATATATTTATATACGGAAATTAATCAATTTTGCACGAAAAAAAGCTACGTTGAGTATGAACTCAAACGCAGCTTATTCAAAATAGTGTCGAATTAAATGCAAGGCAGATACTGACATTATTTTCTTTCCATGTTCACTTAAAAAATCAACCGTTGTTGCCGTGGGGTTTCCATATTCATAAGCAAGAGCAAGTTGATCTTTAACATCATTACTGTTCAAAATAGAATCAGAATAAGCAATTGCTAAATAATACAAATCATTGTACTTATATAAATATGATGAAACATCATCACTCTCAGCAATTTTCGCAAAATCAATCAAATCTTCAAAAGAATCAAATGTAATTACTTGCCAGTTAGTATGTTGAATCTCATTATCCTCTGAATCATTAATCGCTGTTTTCCTTTGATCTTGATCCGGACTATTTTTTTGAATCAAATGTTGCTTAATATATTTGGACACCTGGTCATTAATTGGTCCATGCTGTTCATTCCCAGCAAAATTAGAATCATTTTTACTAATAAATAATTCTAAGCCATTATTAGTGGGCATCACCTGAAAAGTAACCGCATCGTTGTTTTGGAATTGGTGATCAGTATCTACTTCTTTCAGGATACTATAAAAGAAATCCTCAATTTGCTGATGATCGCCAAGTAAGTCTAGAATAGTGATACCCCGAGCAGATAAATCATCATTATCTACCAAAACGCGAATAGTATTTTCATTAATGCGTTCCATCTCCATTGAGCAGCACCTCCTTTTACCAAAACTAGATGTTACTTCTATTGTAAGGATTTTCGCTTAAAAGTAAAGTTACTCGGTTAAAAGAATAAAAACTCGGTTAAAAGAATAAAAAAAGGAAAGCATATCACTTTCCATATTCTATCAGTTAAATCATATTTGCTTTTTCTTGAGCTTCTACTAGTTCAAGTTCACGAACCTTTCGAGGTAAGAAGAGACGGATTTCGTCTTCATTGTAACCAACTTGAAGCCGTTTATCATCAATAATAATCGGACGTCGTAACAATCCTGGATTTTTACTAATTAACTTAAACAGAGCCTTCATTGATAAGTCATTAAGATCTACGCTCAACTTTTGATAAGCTTTAGACCGCTTTGAGATAATGTCTTCAGTACCATCTTCAGTCATCCGTAAAATATTCTTAATTTCATTTAAAGACAATGGTTCAGAAAAAATATTCCGTTCCTTAAAAGCAATATCATGTTCTTTTAGCCAGGCACGTGCTTTACGACAAGACGTGCAACTTGGAGACATATATAGTGTAACCATTTCGTTTAGTGGCCTCCTTTATTAAGTTAAACTAGAACATTCATTAATACATTGTTTATTATACTCCCTATTCAATTAATATTAAAGCGATATAACAAAAATTATTGACTTTTTGTAAGTTCTATTGCTATTATATTTTCCATTTATGTCTTATCAAAAATAAAGTAGATAAAATTTACAATTTAATTATTTTACATTAAGTTGTACTATAATAAGTATGACTACTAACTTCTGAGGAGGAATTAATATGTTAACAAAAATTAGCTTAACATTTGGTTCACGACAAATTTTACAATCAATCATTGATAAATATCCCGAACGTCATTTTAAATTAATGCAGGCAACTACTCATACAAGAAAATTAGCATTATTTGACCTTTCAGGAAAAGATACTATTTTTCAATCACCAGTAAAATTAACAACTCTTGATTCAACGCCAGATGCTCAATTAAATGGAATGTTTTACTACCAATCATTTCAAGTAAACGGTGACCGTCAAAAGCTACTTTATAATACACTTCAAAAGGTATTAACTGAACCAGCTGACATGAATGGTGGTTATATGCTTAGCGTTGATAATAAAGCGGAAGCTACTACTTTAGTTTTACTGACTGCTTGGGCTGATTTTGAAGCTTTAACTGCATGGAAGGAAAGCGAAACCTTTACATCCTTAAAAAACTTCACTAGTATGGGGTCAGACAATAGTTACTATGATGAAATTTACAAACCCATTTTTTAATAAGTAGAATAACATAAGGACATTTGCCAATGGTATTTAACTGATACCTACAACAGGACCATGAATTATCATTTTCGGTAATTCATAGTCCTGTTTTTTGATCTGTATTTTTAGGCTCTACGTCAAGTAGTGTTGATACGCAAATATGAATTTTCGCCAATTAAATTGGTCTAATTAGAATCGTCATTCGTGGCGGTT
>BLMQ01000132.1:0-1658 GCA_011958095.1 Lactobacillaceae bacterium
GTGCCTCACTGACATCCACATTATCATTAGCAGTTTCCGGAGGGAGAATTAATGTTACTTTATCGTGGTAATTAACAGTATCAACTGCCCACTTATCTACCCCGTTTATTTGCATTTTTCCTCCATGGTATATGGCTACTTTTAATAGCGAAGAAGAAACCCCATACATTTTTAATGCCGATCGTAATTTCCGTGGTGTGCGATGATCATATATCCAATTAAATTCCATTAATGCACTCCACCAATAAATGAATCTTTTACTCGATTCCAGAAATTATTATGCCGATATTGAGCAAAATATATTCGTTGCTTAGAAACTCTATAAGATAATTCAGTTAGGTACCGCTCCTTCTCGCTTTTAAGCATCCATTGATCACGATCGCATGTAAGCACATGCCCATTTTCATCACGCAAACGCAAAATTAACTCAGCATCAGCACCAAAAATAATCGGTGAGCCTAGTGTCCGGAAAACCCGGTTGTTAAGTGAAGCCATTTCTGCTAACTGAAAGCCAACACTATTTGGATCGACAATGGCACCCCCGACTGATTTATTATAAGCAGTTGAACCGGTTGGAGTTGAAATACATAAACCATCCCCACGAAAGTTTTCAAATAAGTGGTTATTAATAAAAACATCACATACCATTGTTCGTGTAACATTCCGAATTGTTGATTCATTAAGTGCAATATAATTCTCTGTCTGTCCATCAGAATAAGTAGCTTTCATATCGAGTAACGGGTATGAAACCGCCTGGCCACTATCTTTTACTAAACTATCAACTAGATCATCAATTTCAAAGCTCCGCCAGTCCGTATAAAAGCCTAAGTGACCAGTATGAATTCCAACAAAGCGAATGTTATTTAACTCTTTTTGATAATGGTGAAAAGCCGATAATAAAGTCCCATCTCCGCCAATTGTTATTACGACTTCTGGATCTTTTTCGACGTAAGTTAAGCCTGCCCGCTTCATCTCGGTTTTTAAAACCTTTGTCACCCGTTGAGATTCTGCTGTTTCATTATTATATATTCCAATTCTCATAACTTACTCCTTTAATTCATCTTCATTAATAGAATTAGTTGACCTCCGCTTAGAAAACAGTGTCTGTGCTTCCTTTATTTCTTCTCGAATCTCTGACATTTCATTATCAAGCTTAAACGCTGCCTCTGCGGCTCTTTGCAACCTTGCAGATAGCTCCTCAGGAAACTCACCTTGATATTTATAATTTAAGGAATGTTCTACCGTTGCCCAAAAGTTCATCGCAAGGGTTCGCACTTGAATTTCAGCTAATATTCTTTTTTCTCCAGTAATCAATTGGACCGGATATTCAATAACAATATGATAGGAACGATATCCACTTGGTTTAACGTTGGTGACATAATCACGTTCCTCTAAAATAGTCATATCACTTCGCTGCCGTAATAAGTCAACTACCTTATAAATGTCTTCTACAAATTGACACATGATCCGCAAACCGGCAATATCTTGCATATCTTGCTCAAGGCGGTCCTCTTGCACATGTCGTCTAATCATTTTTTCTTTAATACTATCAACTGGCTTCACTCGTCCAGTTACAAATTCAATCGGAGAATGTTGCGTTTGGTCTTGAAATTGCTTTCGCATCCCCCGCAATTTGACTTTTAGTTCATTTACGGCCT
>BLMQ01000133.1:0-1416 GCA_011958095.1 Lactobacillaceae bacterium
CGCCTAAAATTTTTATCTATTTGATCTGTATACTTGACGGGACATAGTGCCTGTTGAGTTCTAAGATGGTGACTTTTTCCTTAAATCAATGGATTATAGCGAATCGAATCTGGATTTTGTGTATCGGCTAGGTACTCTTTGAATAGTGGTAACTTGAACTTTACTCTTCCATTACCTGCGGGGATAATCAAGTCTTGTTGAATCATTCGTCGACGGTACTGGTTAACGTAATTTTGCTGCTGCTTGGCTGACTTTTGATAATTCATCAAGTCAGCAATCTGGGTTGTTGTCATATTATTGGCTGTTCCAACTAGATATTCCCGGTCGTGGTTGGAAAGATTATCAAAAATGATGTCATAGCTTTGCGTAAATAAGTCTTGAATATATAGGGATTTAATTGCATCAAATGTTTGTTGATTAGCAGGCTGTTGACTAATCATAGTGGCATTCCAAAGTTTATAACCAAGTAATTGAAAACCGAAAGAATAGCCACCGGTTAGCTGAGCAATTTGATGGGTAACGACTGGGGCAAAATTGAGATGCTTTTGATATTCCATTTCAATTTCGTTGATATTTAACATGGTTGTTTGAATATGTCGAGCACGTTTTAAAAAGGTTAATGTTTGATCATGCTCAATATCATAAATCATTTTAGGCAAACCATCAGCAACTAAATAAAAATTAAGATTATGTCGTTTTAAATTCTGGAGAAGTTGGATAAATTCACGGGTATTTTCCTTATGATTAAATTCATCAATAAAAATAACGACGCGTTTATTGAGCTTTGTCAACATCGTCATGAAATTCTCAATATCTTGAGTAGTGTAATCCTCGTTAGTTTTGTTAAAACTAAGCCCAAAGCCCATTACTGAAATTGAAGCAATCTTATCAGTGAGGGCATGCATTTTGAAAATATTTTTAAGATTGTGTCCAAAGTTTTGAACCATTCGTTGATTATTATCAATCTCTACTACATATGTGTTAGGCAATTTCACTACTTGTTGTTCAATTTGGGTCAGGAGAGCAGTTTTGCCAGACCCGCGTAACCCCGTAATGAAAATTACTCGATTAGGATCATCATATGTAATCGTTTGGGCAACTGATGTGGGACTTTCAAAATCACTTTGATAGTTGGGAAGGATAATTTGAGGTGGGGTCCCAAAGCTTGGGTCAAATGGATTTTTTAGCTTACTAATCATTTTAATTCACCTTATTTTTACATTCTTTTACATTTTGATTTTATTTTACATTCTTTTACATTTCGAAGCAATTTTTTGCTCCTAAATTGATCTTTATGGATATAATTAAAGTAAAAACGAGGTAAGGGAAAATGAATAATATCTCTAAAAGCGATTGGCAATTATTTAATGAATGTTGGCCGGAAATCCCGTGACTTTAGTCATGGGATGGATAGGC
>BLMQ01000134.1:0-14519 GCA_011958095.1 Lactobacillaceae bacterium
CGCCTAAAATTTTTATCTATTTGATCTGTATACTTGACGGGACATAGTGCCTGTTTTTTGATTCGCCTTTTTAAAATTTATTTAAATTCTTCATTAACAGCAGTTAATGCTGCATACAATACTTGATCCATGTTGTAATAACGGTATTGTCCTAAACGACCACCAAAGATCACGTTATTAGCCTGCTCACTCGCTAACTTTGCATATTGCTTATAAAGTTCGTTGTTCCGTTGATTGTTAACTGGGTAGTATGGTTCATCGCCACGATGCCAATCAGCAGGATATTCCCGAGTGATAATGGTCTTATCTTTATCACCCTTACCGAATTCAAAGTGTTTATGTTCAATTACCCGCGTAAATGGTGTTTCCGCATCGGTATAGTTAATTACCGCGTTACCTTGGTAATTATCAACATTTTTCTCTTCAGTTTCAAACCGTAAACTGCGGTATTGTAATTCACCTAGTTGGTAATCAAAGAATTGATCGATCATTCCAGTGAAGACAATCTTGGGATAATCTTTGAGGTATTCTTTTTTCTTATCAAAGAAGTCTACACCGGTTTCAACATCAACTAAGTCACTATCGAGCATCTTTTCAACGATTTGAGTATAGCCACCGATAGGAATACCTTGATAAAGATCGTTAAAGTAGTTGTTATCATATACTAACCGCACTGGTAGACGACGAATGATGAAGGCTGGTAATTCAGTTGCCTTTTGTCCCCATTGCTTTTCCGTATAACCTTTGATTAATTTCTCATAAATATCACGACCAATTAAAGAAATAGCTTGTTCTTCCAAGTTCTGCGGTTCCTTACCTGCCATCTCTTGTCGTTGTTCGCTAATTTTAGCCATTGCTTCCGCTGGTGTCCGCACACCCCACATTTGATTGAATGTATTCATGTTAAATGGTAAGTTGTACATTTCACCCTTGTAGTTAGCAACTGGGCTATTGGTATAACGATTAAATTCTGCAAATTGGTTAACATAATTCCATACTTCTTTGTTTGATGTATGGAAAATGTGTGCACCATATTGGTGAACTTGAATCCCATCAACTTCTTTAGTATAGATGTTACCAGCAATGTGGTCACGCTTTTCAATTACTTTTACACGCTTGCCACGTTTAGTTGCTTCATAGGCAAAAGTGGCACCAAAAAGGCCTGCACCTACTACTAGATAATCATATTTTTTCATAGCTTTTCCTCGTATTCTTATCTTATTTTTAATTACATTATTATTTAATATATCATAAATTGTATAATCTTACTCAAGTGGAAAGAATGGCTGTTGATTTTTATTCTCATAAAATTTTTTATTCACTTTTTTATCTGGTTCAAAAATTATCTTTATCCTTGAACGAATGATTCTGTGAGAATAAAGAGTATTTTGCATCCAAGTAGCCATATCATATGAGTGCGGCCAATTTGAAGTTGAAACATTAGGAGATGCATTATCCTGATCTAACGGTACTTTTACTTTTACAACCGCTTTCCCTTCTAAGTCAGCTTTTCTCACCTGATTAATAATATAATTATCCACACTTTTAGCAGTTTCTGCTGAATATGGAACATTAGTTGTGTATATTTGATGATAATTAAAATTAAATGCTATTAAAGCAGAAAGCGTTAATAACAAAGGTATCATTATCTTTATTAATTTTATATAATTAGCCAAAAAAATAAAACTAATGTTAAATGCAAATAACGTAAAAAATATTACTGGCCACATTGCATCAGGTCGTGCGACATATTGACTTCCAGCCTTAATATAGACAACTATTAAATACAAAATCGAACTAACCAAGCACAGTAATATAATGTTTAATAGACTTATCAAACTGCTTTTGTTAAAATTATTTATTTTTAAATGTTTCTTAAAATAGAAAAGATAGGCAACCACAATAGTTGATAAACAAATAATCAAAATTTTATCATTCTGATTTTCTAAGAAAATTTTTAATTGATGTAAAACTTGATTAAGACTATTAGCTAAAGATAAGCTATTCGTATCCTGTACATTTTTTGACCTTTCACCATTTAAGTCGAAAATAATCGTCCCTAACCAAATTAACAAAATACATCCATACCAAGAAATAAACTTAATAAATGAAAAATTTATTTTCCATTTATTGTCTATCAGTTTTTGACATATTTTAAAGAAACAGTAAGTTGCCAATATAATTGTCAATTGTGTGTTTGAAAATAAAGTAAAATACAAAACGAGGATAACTAATCCTTTTTCAAAACTATTTTGTAAATCATTAAGATAAGTGTCTCTACTTTCCAAAAACATTACTACAGAAGCATTTAATAATCCTGGAATTAGATAGAAAAAAGCACAAGATAAGTCCACTGTCCAGAATCCTGTATAACTTGGTTGATTCAAATGTTTAAATAACAGAAAAAAAGATATAAAAAACATTATTTCACTTGCAATTGATAGTTTTTCGCTAAAATGAAAACGTTTCGTTAGCAAGTTGTAGTAACTATATAAGAATATAATAATAAAAAGCGCAATTATAAAAGCTTCTGTAATTGATAAAGAATTAACATAATTCTTGCTAATAGGATATACAATAAAAGCTGCAATATATCCACCTACAGACATCAATGTCTCAGGAAGAACACGTGTTGGATTCCATACTCCCCACATAGGTAGTGGAATACGCAATGCCCCAATATAACGCCAGTCATCTCCGTCAAAGGGTACAATCGGTGATATTTGGGTTAGATACACATATATGAATATAAAAATAACAAAATTGATTAAAAATATCCGTTTTTTCATTTTTATCCTCCATAATTATTAATTCACGGTACTATCCAATGCAGAAGTCCAATTTTTCTCACTATCATTGCAATTAGACTACTTAAGCAATATACAAATAACGGATCAATAAGCATTTTAACTATTAAAGGTAATTGGAGAAATATTTGATTAAACGGATTTAATAGCCATACAATAATGAAAGGATGAATTAAATATATTCCAAAGGTTAACCCAGCAACTTTTTTTAAGTTTTTTCGCATTACTTCAGAGCTTAACTTAGGCTCTAATTGTTTAAGAAATAAAAATAAAGCACACATCACGCAAAATGACGGAAACATAGCTATATCGTAAAATGTTTTTACAATTCCATCTGGATAGTTTAACATCGGAATATGTTTTACAAAAAAAGAAAAATAAATTGTTGCTACAATTTCAAATAACAACATTACTATTGCGAGCGAATATATTCGCAATCTATTTTTCTTAGCTATATTTACATTGTTTAAATACCATCCAGCTATAAAATATTGAGCATAAGGTCCAATAAATGGTACACTCGTTCCAAAAGAACTTTGAGTATTAAACAAAATATTTATAATCGGTATTCCAGTATTTACTATTATCAAGATAAATATAGTATATTTAATAATATTAGTACTACCATATTTTATAATAAGTGAAATAAAAGGAACACATATGTAAAATCCAATAATATTGTAAAAAAACCAGTAAGGTCCAACAATGTTACCCGTTAAAAAAGCAACACAAAAATTTTTTATAGTTAACGGGAAACCTTCTTTACCGTATATAAAAAAGAAACCTAAAATACTCCAAAGAATAAATGGAATTATTACTTTATGAATCCTTTTTTTAAAAAAGACATGTGTGGTATATCGATCACGGTAATTAAGTACATTTGCTCCAGATTGCATAAAAAAAAGAGGTACACCGTATGAAAATATAATTCCTAAAACGATACATAATAATAGATAAAAAGAGATTTTAGTTGTACTTACTCCTAATTGTACTGGATTTGTTATTGTATGAGCAACTACAACTGCAAATGAAGATATTATTGCATTTAGGTACATAAAGTATTTAGTCTTTTGCACTTTTTTCTCCCATATTAAATATAAAACTATAAAGATGGATTAATATCAATCGCTTTTATCCATCTTATTTGTATAAGTTTCAACGTCAATATTAAACCTAGGTCTATGCTTAACCTCAGAAAAAATTTTGCCAATATATTCTCCAATAATACTAATAGAGATAAGTTGTACCCCCCCTAAGAACCATATAGAAAGCATCAACGAAGCCCAACCAGTAACAATATGCCCAGTGATTTTTTCTACTAATGTATAAATCATACAAATTATACTAATAATCACTGTAAGTATACCAAGATAAAGTATCAAATGAATCGGTGCAATGGAAAAAGACGTAATTCCATCGAGAGCAAAATGAAGCATTTTACTTAGTGGGTATTTTGATTTTCCTGCAAATCTTTCTTTACGTGCATAATATACTTTTGCCGACTTATATCCCACTAAAGGAACCATTCCACGCAAAAAAAGATTACGTTCTTTAAATGATAATAGAGCTTTAGTAGCTCGCTTACTTAATAACCTGTAATCCGCCGAATCAGGAATAAGGTTTACTCCAAGATTCTTCATTAAGCTATAAAACGCTAAAGCAGTACGACGCTTAAAAAATGTATCAGTTTCTCTACTATTTCTAACACCATAAATAACATCATAGCCTTCATGATATTTTTTTACCATTTCCGGAATAGCATTTACATCGTCTTGCAAATCTGCATCTATAGTTATAATCATATCTGAATACTTGACAGCCAAGCTCATACCAGCCAGCAATGCATTTTGATGTCCATAATTCCGACTAAATTTTACACCAGCTACGTAACTGTATTTACTTGTATATTCTGAAATCAAATTCCAAGTTTTATCTTTACTCCCATCATTAACAAACAGTATTTTGCTTTGGTCTGAAACCATACTATTATCTATTAAGTATTGTAAAATATTTCCCAACTCTTTTACGGTTTCTGGCAAAACTTCTTGTTCGTTATAACAGGGTACAACTATTGTTAACGTATCACTCATAATTTTCTCCTATTACTAATTTCAAAAGACGAGAAATTTATAATAATGTTCTAGTTTAAATTACTATTGAGTAGGCCAATCTTGATTAGTCTTGTCTAACATTTGAATTAATTTATCCGATATTGGGCGTTCTACTTTTCTTCCCCATAAGTAATCTCCTGATGTAATTTTATAGTAATCTTCCTCATCTAAAATTGCCGGTCGACTACCATACTTCTCAATCATTTCAATATAATGATGGGTATTTTTTTCTATCCTTGATTTAAATTCTGAGTTACAAAGAACTGTTTGCAACCACATTTCATCTGAACAAAAGCTTGTCGAAAAAATCTTTTCTAAACTTGGGTGATGTTCATAATACTCAATAGCATATTCAAGAGCATCCCTAGGAATATCCACCCATTCTTGACCTGCATATATACTACTTTCTTCAATTCCATATTTTTTTAATTTATTTACTCTTAACATAGTTTGAATAAGTAACAATAATCGATGATATACTTTACCAAAGGTAGTTCGACGATTAATTTGATCGTAATTAAAATAATATTTTGTCCACCAAATTTCTGGTTCTCCAGTTTTCCTCATTGAAGTAGCCAGCCAGTAATTCATAAAAATTAGATTAGTATTTTCAAAATAACTATAAATATCTTGAGGACTAACTAGAGGCCAATCCTGTCCTGATATTAAATGAAAGTATGTATTCTGCTTATTATTTAAAGCTAACTTCATTAAATCAATTGTTGCTCTTACTATACTATAGCTTCCCCATTTAACATCATATTTGGAAATATATTCTTTAGAAACTTTTTTTAACTTTTGCAATTGATTCTTTGTAATATCTGCTTTTTTATCGAGATGAATATAAATTTCAAAATTCGTAGAGAGACGATTCGCAAGCTCTATTACTTGGTCTATATTTTTATGAGCTAATATTAAAACAGCCTGCATTATATGCCACCTCTTTTTTACTAATGATTAATACCCTTAGTAATACCTAAACGATTTGTTATTCTTCTAATAACTGCTCTCCTACTTAAATCATCTGTTTTAAAAACAGTCAGATATTTAATTTTATATTCTTTATGTTTTTCTAACCACACATTGAGTAAACGTTCACTTAAAAAGCCATATAAACGTTTTTGATACTCAGTATAGCCAGTCATATCTGTTCTTTTCTCAACTTCAAATAAAATATCAAACAACCACTCACAGTATTCATCCATTTTCTCTTTTTTTGCATAAAACATGTTATATGGAGACATCCAACTAGAGCTATTCATCACTTTATCAAAAGCATTAACATAATCAGGATATTTTTCTACTATTACATCACGAGTGTGTTGCATATCAATCTCGTGATTATCTTTTTTAAATTGCAACCATAAATTTTTTCCACCCTCATCTTCAGGGTGAGCAACAATCCAGTCATAGGTTTCAGTTAATTCATCTAATTGCTCTATAGGTGCTGGTTGAACTTTGCTACCCATTAAAATTAAATAAGCATACATTGCAAAACGTCCACCAATACTTCTTGAATAAAAGAATCGACGATAGTGGGCAAGCCCTACCTTATTAGCATGAGAATTTTTCCAAATCCAATAAAGTCCAGTTAATTCACAATATTGTGGGTTTTTATCAGATATATTATCCATTGTGTTATCTGTGAGATAATTACGCGGATTATCATTGAAGTTAGCTCCCACCATCATAGGAACATATCCCTTAGATAATTTTTGAGCATAGTCAAAAGGTTTATGAGTAATTACATATACAGTCATATTTTCTCCTCTACTGTACTTAACTTATACTAAATACTTCAAATTAGTAATTATAAAAGCAATTACCATTCCTAATAATGCTCCTAATGCAGCCCCTAAAATTACATATTTTTTTACCTTAGAGTGATTTTCAACACTAACATTTTTAGATGTTGCTTTAGGATAAAGATATATATTACCAGAGCCTGGTTGAACTTTTGGAATAACGTTTTTTGCTGCAGTTGCAGCAGTATTAGCAATTAAAATTGACTTATCTTTATTATCAGTAGTTGCCTTTATACTAATAATCAAAGATTGCGGTTTAGTATCAGTTTTTACAGCCTCAACAAGATCATCACGTGTCACCGTTTTTTTCTGATTCTTTGTTAGTAGTGAATATATTTCATTAATAACAGGACGATCTTGTATTAATTCAGCATAGGTAGGTATCATGGTTAGATCGCTATTAATTTCTGAATTTGATCGTCGTGTATTTAATGAATGAGTGATCATTATATTTCGTGTAGCTGTATAAGTAACGTGTTGTCTTTTCTTCGCAACTATTCCAAAAAAGGCACTAAAAGCTATTGCTAAAACAAGAATTATTATTATATTTTTCCATAAAATTAATAAAATATCATTTAAACTATATTTTTTCTTTGAAGTATCCACTTTCTTCATTACATCCTTTCCATCTTTTCCACGGCATTTAGAATATTGCTTCCATTTCGTAATTTTTCTGATATTCTAAGTACATTTGATTTCATAGTTTTATATTCATTTTCAGTGATTTGATCTAAAACTTTATCTAAATTATTTAACGAATCAATTGTTATTCCTAAGTTATTTTTTGAAATAAATTTTGCAAGTGCTGCTTCTTTCCAAATAATAACAGGAATCCCCATACTAAGATATAAAGAGGCTTTATGTGGGTTATTATATCTGAGATAGTTTCCATATCTGCCATCACATGTTTCAATACTATTACCATCCCATACTAAACCAAAATCTTGATCTAGGTGTTTTAATAAATCGTTAGGAGAAAATTGACCTTTATAAATTACTCCTGATTTATAACTTTTTGCAGGATTCGATCCATATATTTCCATATGAGCAGATTTTAAAGTTAATTTCTCCAAAAATGGTGCTTTTTCAAGATTACCGGCAAAACATATTCTTTTTTTATAATTAATGTTATTTTTTATAATCTCATGATTATCATAGTCAAAAATCCCTAATTCAATCATAGGGACAGTAATTCCTTGCTTTTCTAACCATTTTTTCATTACTTGATTATGAACGATTAACCCATCTGTTTGATTCAATTGTTCAATTTCTCGTTTTTGAAACTCTTCATCCTTTTCACTTGCTCTCAGTGAATCTATGTCATGAGTAATAAAGTAAAGCTTTGCATTAGTATATTTACGAACGTTCTTGGTAATTTGATTAACTAAAAACTCAGAAAATATAGGGTATTGAAAGATTACTATATCATAATTACTATTCCTAAAAAATTTAGGTAAATCATATAATGCATATTTAAATTTGCCTAATCTTGAACGAACATCAAAAGGTAAGGTTACATCCGTATAATTTAAGGGTTTTAGAAATTTAATTACGTCCATTTGTGCTTTAGGACCAGCATTATTATTTTTATTGTAAAATACTGTTACGATCGCTTTTTTCATTTTTTTCTCTCCATTTATAGGTATTTGTTGCTAATAACGACAATAAAAAGGGGTTAAATGATAAATCCAATAAATGTTGTTCAAGTAAACAACTTATTGCTACTACAAACATTATTGCTGGGAGAATGTAGCTATGATGATAAGTACTCCGAATAGCTATTATCATCATAAAAGCTAAAAATATCAGAAACATAAGAATTCCATAAATAATAAACAAACGTATAAACGATGAGTCGATGTAGAAATACCTAGACTGATTAAAAAACATCTTCATACCCTTTATACCGCCCGACCCATGTTCGATAACCGGTTCTCCAAACAAACTAATACCGTATCTTTGAAATGCCTGATAACTTAATAATAATCTTCCAGACAACAAATCATTTATTTTTCGCATAATATGATTACTCATATCAAAATTTAAAACAGTTACTGTAGCAATAAAAGCTAATAGTGGTGTCGCAGTCCAATAAAAGGATGCTAACACTTTACATAATTTATTCCCTTTCTGTGCTCGCTCTGCTATAAACATAATAATAACAAGTAATACAGTCGTATATGCACTTAATCGCGCATCAGCTACTACCTTCATAAAAAAAGCTAGCAAAAGAAAAGTTAAATAATGATACCATTTTATATTTGGAAATACTAAATAACATTTAGCAAGAATTAAAAATAAAATATGTGAAGCCATATCTGTTGGATATAACATTCCTAATGCATAACGAGTGGGTCTTCCAGGAGTAAAATACGCCAAATTAGCAATAATTCCTAATAACGAATATAAAATTACTCCAATCATCATAATTAAACTAATTTTATAGAACACTTCTACTATTTTATTAAATTCGACATCTTTTGCACCTAATACAAATACCATCATATACAAAATTAGATTAGATTGTGTATTTGATTGTGAATGTCTCCAAGACATAAATGAAAAAAATAGTAAAATAGAAATTCCAAGTAATTGTTTATAATTATAATTATCTAACAAATAAATTTTTATTAGAACTAATCCTATTCCGAGATATGATAACAGTTGTAAAGGACGAGTATGAAAATAATCTGTAAATGTCGTAGTAAATATGAAAGAAATTACTAAACAAAAACTAAATGCTATTAAATAAAGACCTGTCCCATTTATTTTCTGATTAAAAAATTTTTTTAATGTGCTCATAGCCTTTAATATTTATTATCCTTTCTCCTTTTTATAGGATACTATTTTCCCCTAATACGCTCCTTCACTCTTAAAGATACTAATAATATTTTTAAACATTATTTTCATATCAAATCCAAGCGAAGCCTTATCAACATATTCTAATTCGACATCACAACGTTCTGGATACGGAATATTACTCCGCCCACTTGATTGCCAGAGTCCCATTGCTCCTGGTTTTACCGATAAAAACTTATCAACCCGGTCACCATATTCAGCTAATTCTGCCTTAACAACTGGTCGCGGTCCAATGAGGCTCATATCACCACGTAAAATATTAATGAACTGGGGAATTTCATCAATTGATGTCTTGCGCAGCCATTCTCCCAAACGCGTAATTCGGGGGTCTTCTTCTGGTTCCAACTTATAGTTATTTGCCACATATTTAGCATAAAGTTCAGGATCATTTTCCAAAATTTTATCTGCATTCTCAACCATAGACCGGAATTTGTAGATTTTAAAGGGCTTCCCATGCCAGCCGATCCGTTCCTGCTTATAAAACAGTGGTCCCTTATTATCACCAAAACGATTCATTATAAAAACAGCTAAAAACACGGGGCTAAAGCAAACCAATGCTCCTGATGATAGCACAATATCAAAGAACCTCTTCCAGAAAAGGTAGCTCTTAGATTGTTGTTTAATTTTTACCTTCTCACTCATGATTCTCAACCCTACTTTTTCTCTTTAATAATATATATCGGTCGTTTCTTTGTCTGCATATATATCCGACCAATGTAGCGACCCACTATTCCTAAACAAAGTAATTGGATACCACCGAGGAATAAAATAATGCAGACCATCGAAGCCCAACCAAAGGTACTGCTACCAGGCTCAATAATTTTACGAACAATAACAATAATCATCCCGATAATAGAGATGAGTGCCGTCAATCCGCCAGCCCAGGTAGCAATTGCTAAGGGAGCTTCTGAAAAATCAGTAATCCCGTCAATCGCATATTTAAATAACTTCCAGGTCGACCAATCTGTTGTTCCCGCTACTCGTTCGACATTTTTATAGGGAAGGTACTTAGTCTTAAACCCAACCCAGTTAAAAATTCCCTTTGAGAACCGATTATATTCAGTTAACGATAATACCGCATCCACCATCTGGCGCGTCATCATCCGGTAGTCCCGGGCTCCAGAGACAATTTTAGTATCAGAAATCTTATTGATAACATTATAGAATTGGTTAGAAAGGAAAGACTTAAACTTCGCCTCACCCTTTCGATCTGTCCGCCGCATCCCCACACAATCATATTCACCAGTAGAAATATCCTTATACATCTCTGGTAAATATTCTGGTGGATCCTGTAAATCAGCATCCATCACAACAATATAATCACCCGTTGCGGCCTGTAATCCGGCATATAGCCCTGCTTCTTTACCAAAATTCCGTGAAAAAGAAACATAATGAACCCGTTCTGGATCCTGTTCATGAAGCTTCCGTAGTTCTGCTAAAGTCCCATCACTCGATCCATCATTGACAAACCAATACTCAGTGTCCACTGGCATTTGTTTAACCACTTTTTCAACCGCCGGATAAAAAAGTGGAATAGTTTCTTCCTCATTATAACAAGGAACAACTATTGACAATTTTGGCATTCTTGTCTCTCCAATCGTTAATGCTCACCATGACCGATGACTTTACGTTTTAAGAACTTCGCAATCTTTAATGGCCAGTTTTGCTTTTCAAGAAATACCCGGTTAACTTCCACTGTCTTGTATTGCGGATTAGTCAACAACCAAGTATCTAGTAAAAGCTCACTTAAAAAGCCAAAGACCCGTTGCTCATATGGTGTATAGTCAGAATAATCAACTTTTTTCTCAACTTCGCCTAAAACATCAAACAGCCAGGTACAATATTCATCCAATGGCTTTTTCTTCATAATCATCATATTGAAATAGTGAGCTGATGTCTGCTTCATTACTTTTTCAAAAGCGGGTAAGTACTGAGGATATTTCTCCTTTAACACCTGCCGAGTAATTTCAAGCGGCTCGTGCTCATGAACATGGAGGTAATGTGATTCATTTGTTTCGATGTAGTAATGCCGCTTCTTTGGCAAGACTACATCGGCATCTGTCAATAACTCTTCAGCTTGTTCATGATTGAGGATGGTCGAAAGATCCTTTGAGTGTCCCATCGTCAAGTAACGACGGTAGTGGACTAATCCTAATGCATCCACATCAAGATTTTTCCATCCCCAGTACAGAGCTGTTAACTCATTGTAGTGCGGATTCTTTTTTGAAATATTATCTCCTGTATTATCACCCTGAAATGTATGGTTAACAGTCGGGTGAATCTCTTTACCAACAAAAACTGGTAAATACATTGGATCATCTGGCATCCGATAATTTTTATGGACAGCCACTAAGATTTTAATATTCACTATTGTACTCCTAATTATTGTTTTTAAACATAATCATTAAAATAATACCAGTAATTCCCAATCTTGAAAAGTTATTATTGGAAATCCTGCGCATCTAGCCAGCTCTGCACGTCATCCAGATCAAAGCCTTTCCGATACATCCCCTGCTTAAAATGCTGCTCACGCTCGTATCCTTGATAACGACGAACACGACGCCATTGCTTTGCTGCTTCTTTTGCTAAAAGGTCGTTCTCTTGCTCCAGATCAGGTTGTGGAACAACTTCATCCTTAATCATTTCATACACACTACTAGAGAAGCCTTTTGTCATAAGCCCCTGTTGTACTTTTTGCTCTCGTCGCCGCTCTGGCTGGTTTCGATAACGGCGAAATAACTTTACAGCTAACTTCTTTGCCAATTCTGCTTGAACTTCAGGAGTAAATTGCGTTAAAGCATCATCAATATCGTTTTCGCCAATCCCTTTTTGTCGTAAGTGTTGACGAATTACCCCAGGTCCCTTCAAGTCCGTATTAATCATCGTGCGGACATAAGAAGCCGCATAGGCATGATCATCGATTAACTGTTGACCGCGCAGCTTTTTTAAGATTGGCTCAACAAACTCTTCTGGCGTATCAATTTCTTTTAGCTTCTTAATGATGTCGCTTTCCGTCCGCATCTGGTAAGAAAGGTAGTCAAGCATTCGTGAATAAGCCTTTGCTTGCTGGTCAGCAGTCGCAATGGCCGCAATTTGCTTTTCATCTAGTTCGGTTCCCTTCATCAAACGGAACTGAATCAAAACACTTTCTGCAACCGGAAAAGCATACTTACCATCAAGGTATATGTTATATCGACCCTTCCGTTTTTGTGCCTCAATTTTCGAAATTTTTGCCATTTTTAAATTTCTCCTTAACATTCTCAATTTTTAATCGTTTATAAAGGTGTAAGCAGTGGCCGCTACTTAACAAATCAAATTAAACAAAGGAAGTTTTTATCATGCAAATGGTTCGTAATTTCAAGTCCGCTAAAATTCAACTCACCCTCACTAACAGTGAACATCCCAAGGGCGTTAAACATCCCTTTAACAACATTATTGAGGATGTCACTAATGAGCAGGTAGCACAATTTAGTGCGGCAATTGAAATGCTTACTGCTGAAAAATGCCTTGATACAGACATTATCGTTACTAGTCAAGTCGCAATGAACAACTAATCTCAAGGAGGAAATTAATTTATGCGTACATTAAGCTTAACTTTCAAGGGTAGTCTTGGTAAAAAACATTCATTAAAGTTGAACTATGCCAGTGGTGATCTTGATGCCGAAACCGTTCGGAAGGCAATGCAAGAAATTGCGCAAACCCACCTTTTTACTAAAGAAGGTGAAGATATTTATCAGCAACCTCTTTCTGCAAAATACATTGATACTGTTTCTACCGTTATCTTTAACGACGAGCAAAAGTAATTAAATATCGAGTTCTAAAGATCTTCAACATTTGGAGGCTAGGAAAATTCCCTAGCCTCCATTTTTGTTTTTTCTTTCTACCAGTTGCCAAAAGTGTTTCTTGGCGTGCAATTCACCTTCATGGCATTCTTGCAAAGCAGCATTGAGAGCCGCCCCCAGCATGATAATATAGCCAGAAAAGTCAAGCCATACCATCATTGCAATAAAAGCTCCAATTGTCTTATAGGAAATTACCCCATGACTAAATAATAAGGTATAGAACGAGAATAAACGTGATAATCCCATCCAAAGCAAAGAGGCCAAGAATGAACCAGCAAGTGCATAGCGCAACCGGACCTTCGCATTAGGAACAAAGTAATACAAAAGTGTAAGAGCAATAAACAAGACGCCAAATGTTACCGGCCACCTCAATGAGCTAAAGATAGCAATGTAATCACGCCGGAAATTAAAAATTGGCTGAATACTCTTAAGAACCTGCTCCCCAAAACCATATAAAATAATAATGATAAAGATAATTACTAAGACGACAATCATCCAAACAAAGGAAACAATTCGGTTCATCACTGGATTTTGATTTTCAGCGATTCCATACGCATGATTAACGCTGCGTTGAAAAGCGGCAATTCCCTGGCTGGTCGACCAAAGAGCAATCAAGGCCCCAGTTGTTAGGATGCCACCACTCCCCCGCCGTAAAAAATCATAGATTAACGGCTGGATAAAATCATAGACCGATTCAGGAATTGCAGTTGAGAGGTAGGCTAAAATCGTCTTAGCGTCAATTCCAATCATTGGTAATAAATTTCCTACTACCATCACGGCGGGAAAAATAGATAATAAGGTATAGTAAGCTAAGACAGCAGCAGAACTTGAAATCTGGGCCATTGTAATATGTTGGATTAATAACGCAATAAAAGTTTTACCTTTGCCCGGTTCCTTGTCCATAATAACCTCCGAAAATATTTTATAGGTTTAATTATAACAAACTGAACACCCGACAAATATTACAGAATGGATAAAAAAGCGGCTGGGAGAAATCTTTTGTTTTCTCCCAGCCTCAATTACTTATTATGAATAATAGTAAGATAACGTGGAAAATAACCACAAGGCTCGAGTCTAAGTACGAACGATAATCAG
>BLMQ01000135.1:0-1634 GCA_011958095.1 Lactobacillaceae bacterium
CAAGCACCAAATGAAAATGAAACAGTTAAAATTACTGACCAGAAAGGATAATGTGAAATGAAAGTATCATATCAATGGCTTCAAGAATACCTTGATTTAGATGTTGCCCCTCAAGATTTAGCTGAAAAGATTGCTCGGACCTCTGTTGACATTAATGACGTTTACTCACTGAGCGACGGATTAAAAAAGATCGTTGTTGGAGAAGTAGTGCAATGTGAAAATCACCCTGATTCAGACCACCTTCATGTTTGTCAAGTGGACGTTGGCGAAGAAGAACCGATCCAAATTGTTTGTGGTGCTCCTAATGTTCAAGAAGGTAAAAAGGTAATCGTTGCTCTTCACGGTGCGCGAATTGCTGATAACCAAAAGATTAAGCGTGGTAAGATCCGCGGTGTTGAGTCAAATGGAATGCTTTGTGCTCTTCAAGAAATTGGCTTTAGCGACAAGATTGCGCCTAAAGATTACGAAGATGGTATCTACTTCTTACCAGATGATGCTAAAAATGGTGATTCCGTATTTAAGTACTTAGGAATGGACGATACGATCATCGATACAGACGTAACTCCTAACCGTGGAGATATGCTTAGTATTTATGGAAATGTTAATGATATCGCTGCCTTTTACGGGTTAAAGCCACATTTTAAGGAAATTACGATTAAAGAAGAAGGTACTGAAAAGACCGCGGACCTTCTTCAAGCAGAAATTAATGATACTAAGATTGCACCAACTTATAAATTACGGGTAATCAAAGGCGTTAAAATTGCCGAAAGTCCATTATGGCTTCAAATTCGCTTATGGAACAGTGGTATTCGTCCTGTAAATAATGTTGTGGATGTGACTAACTATGTCCTTCTTAAATATGGTCAACCACTCCACAGTTATGATTATGATCAATTATCTGGTAAAAACTTTGGAGTTCGCCACGCTAATGAAGGTGAAAAGTTTGTTACGTTAGACGGGGATGAACAAACCTTAAAAGCAAATGATATTGTTGTAACTGTCGATGACCAGCCAGTTGCGCTTGCGGGAACGATGGGTGGAGAAGGAACTGCAGTAAGTGATGATACGACAACTGTTGCCCTTGAAGCAGCTATTTTCGATCCAGTAATGGTCCGGAAGCAAGCACGGCGCTTAGACCTTCATAGTGAATCTTCAATGCGGTTTGAACGTGGAATCAATCCAGCAACAGTCGAAACGGCATTGAATGAAGCAGCCGAAATGATTAAGGAGCTTGCTGGTGGAACGATTACTGCTGGAATTGTTACTGGTAGTGAAGCGCCAGCAGTTGATACCCCAATCAAACTATCCCTTGCAAAAATTAATCATGTTCTGGGAACTTCATTAACCATGGAACAAGTTACTGATATTCTTGATCGCTTGGCATTTGCTTACACTGTTGGTGATGACGATCAATTAACAGTGATTGCCCCAGCACGGCGGTGGGATATTAGCCTGGCAGCAGATCTTTATGAAGAAATTGCGCGGATTTACGGTTATGATAACTTACCATCTACTTTACCAACGATGACGCGTAACCGGGGAGGACTTACTCCACGTCAACGGTTTATTCGGGCAAGTCGTCATGACCTCGAAGGAATGGGCTTAACTCAAGCAATTAGCTATTCCCTCACAAC
>BLMQ01000136.1:0-3727 GCA_011958095.1 Lactobacillaceae bacterium
TAGCAAAGGCCAAGCAATTAACTGAACGTCTTGCAAAATATAGTGGAAGTATTAAGTTTATTCAGGTGCCATTTGCCGAAATTCAAGAAACGGTAAAGGAAAAAGTTCCTGAAGGCTACTTAATGACAATTCAACGGCGGATGATGCTTCGGTTGGCAGCTGCCTTAATGATTAAGCGTCATGGTCTGGCTATTTTTAATGGTGAATCATTAGGGCAAGTTGCTTCTCAGACAATGGAAAGTATGCTGGCGATTAATGATGTAACTTCTTATCCGGTATTACGACCAGTATTGTCATTTGATAAGACCGAAATTATTAAAATTGCCCAAGATATTGATACCTATGATCTTTCAATTCTTCCATATGAAGACTGTTGTACTGTCTTTACACCGCCATCGCCAAAAACCCGGCCAAACGTTGAGCGGGCTCGTGAATACGAAAAACGACTTGATATTGAAGGATTAATGCAACGAGCTCTTGATGGGATTGAAATTACGGAAATTCATCCCGGGGAAGATTATTTAAACCAAAATGAAGATGTTTTTGCTGAATTACTTTAATTAGGCCTTGACGAGGTTTGATAATTTAGCTATGATACATTTTAATAAGCATTGACCGAAAGAGTAGTAAAGCGGCACCTAAAAAGCGAGATCCTGAGAGTGAGAGAGGATTAGTTAAACTTTATGAAGGTAGTTCGGGAGCTGATATACTGAAATTAATAGTAGGTATATCCGGTTCATTTACCGTTATGAAATGATAAAGTGGAGTATTTTATACTCAAATTAGGTGGTACCGCGATGATTCGTCCTATCGATTGTGATAGGGCGTTTTTTTAGTTAATGCACAAAATAAAAATGAAGATTGTTTTCTGAAAGGAGTTTCTGCCATGACAGAAAAAGATATGTCAACCAAGTATGATCCAGCGGCGGTTGAAGAAGGCCGTTATCAATGGTGGATTGACCAAGGATTCTTTAAACCAAGTGGTGACAAAAAAGCTCACCCATATTCAATTGTTATCCCACCACCGAATGTTACTGGTAAGTTGCACTTAGGCCACGCTTGGGATACAACTTTACAAGATATGATCATTCGACAAAAGCGGATGCAGGGTTATGATGTATTATGGGTTCCTGGAATGGACCACGCTGGTATCGCTACCCAAGCAAAAGTTGAAGCCCGGCTTCGTAAACAAGGAATTTCTCGTTATGACCTTGGTCGTGACAAGTTTGTTCAACAAGTTTGGGACTGGAAAGATGAATATGCTGATATTATTCACCAGCAATGGGCTAAGATGGGTATTTCTGTGGATTATGACCGCGAACGTTTTACCCTTGATGAAGGATTAAATAAGGCTGTTCGAAAAGTCTTTGTTGATCTCTACAATAAGGGCTTAATTTATCGTGGAACTTACATCATCAACTGGGACCCACAAGCACGGACGGCCTTATCAGATATTGAAGTTATTCATAAGGATGATAAGGGTGCATTCTACCATGTTAAGTATCCATTTACTGATGGAACTACTTTTAACGGTAAGGATTACATCGAAATCGCCACTACTCGTCCAGAAACAATGTTCGGGGATGAAGCGGTTGCCGTTAACCCTAATGATGAACGGTACAAGGACTTAGTTGGTAAGAAAGTCATAGTACCACTTGTCAACCGGGAAATTGAGATTATTGCTGATGACTATGTAACGCCTGAGTTTGGTACTGGGATGGTTAAGATTACCCCCGCCCATGATCCAAACGACTTCAAAGTAGGTAAGCGTCACAATCTTCCTGAACTGAATACAATGAACGAAGATGCTACCATGAATGAAAATGCTGGTAAATACGAAGGTATGGACCGCTTTGAAGCTCGTGAAGCGATCGTTAAAGACCTTCAAGACCAAGGTTACATGTTGAAGATTGATCCAATTGTTCACTCTGTTGGTCACTCAGAACGGACAGGGGTACAAGTTGAAGCTCGTCTTTCAACGCAATGGTTTGTTAAGATGAAGCCATTAGCCGAAGCAGCTCTTAAGAACCAAGATACTGATGACCGGGTTAATTTCGTTCCAGGACGATTTGAACACACCTTTACGCAATGGATGGAAAATATTCATGATTGGGTTATTTCTCGTCAATTATGGTGGGGTCACCGGATTCCAGCTTGGTATAATAAACAGACTGGCGAAGTTTATGTTAGTATGGAAGCTCCTAAAGATGCCGAAAATTGGGAACAAGATAAGGACGTCCTTGATACATGGTTCTCGAGTGCACTTTGGCCATTCTCAACGATGGGCTGGCCTAATACTGATTCAGCAGACTTTAAGCGCTACTTCCCAACCAATACTTTAGTTACTGGTTATGACATCATCTTCTTCTGGGTTTCCCGGATGATTTTCCAATCGCTTGAATTTACGGGTCGGGCACCATTTAAGAATGTCCTTCTCCATGGTTTGATTCGTGATGAACAAGGGCGAAAGATGAGTAAATCCTTGGGAAATGGTATTGACCCAATGGATGTTATCAAGAAGTACGGGGTAGATGCCTTACGGTGGTTCTTAATTACTGGTTCAACTCCTGGTCAAGATATTCGTTTTAGCTACACTAAGATGGATGCAGCTTGGAACTTTATTAATAAGATTTGGAACGCTAGTCGTTACGTTATCATGAACCTTGGTGAGATGCCTGCTCCTGTCCTTCCTGATAAGAGTAAGTGGGATTTAGCTGATCGGTGGATTTTGAGTCGGTTAAATGCAACTGTAAAGCAGGTTAACGAACAGTTTGACAAGTTTGAATTTGGTGAAGCCGGTCGGGCACTTTACAACTTCATCTGGAATGATTTCTGTGACTGGTATATTGAAATGACCAAGGAAAAACTCAATAATGGGACTGACGAAGAAAAGAATGATACTAAGAATATTCTTGGTTACGTTCTTGATCAGACCTTGAAGATGTTGCATCCAATCATGCCATTCGTTACCGAAAAATTATGGCAATCAATGCCGCATGATGGTGAATCAATTATGGTTGCAGATTACCCAGTTGCTAATGCCGAACTTGATGATCCAGCCGCAACTGAACAAATGAATAGTTTGATTGAATTAATTAAGGCTGTTCGTAACATTCGAAATGAAGCTAATGCGCCAATGTCTAAACCAGTTGACATTTTGGTAAAGGTTGATAGTGATCACTTGGCACAGATGTTGAATGATAACCGGGACTACATTGAACGCTTCTGTCATCCAGAAAACTTAACTATTGGTAAAGATGTTGAAGCTCCTAAGCTTGCGATGAGTGGGATTTTGACTGGAGCAGAAGTTTACATCCCAATGGCTGAATTAGTTGACCTTGATGAAGAACGGGATCGGATGGAAAAAGAGATTGCTAAACTTGAAAAAGAAGTAGAACGTTCACAAAAGAAGCTTGGCAATGAAAAATTTGTTAATAACGCGCCGGAAAAAGTTGTTGAAGCTGAACGACAAAAGGCAACGGAATGGCAACAAAAATTAGCAGCTGCCAAGGAACGTCTTCAATCGCTCCAACAAGCTTAGCGTCAATTTATAGTAGGATAATTAACATTTTTAACAATAAATGAAAATTATATCATTTTATTAAATAGGTTAGACTACTGTGAGAATGCTATTAGCTATAACATTTATAAATATAGTTTAAAAATAGATTAAAAGGGAGCGAGACAGAAGTCACTTGTGACTTCGTTTTCGAGCCCCCGCAAGCAA
>BLMQ01000137.1:0-3483 GCA_011958095.1 Lactobacillaceae bacterium
AGCATTTTGAGCCGTTTCTGTTAAATCAACAAACATAGCTAAGTGTTCAGTCAAAATCTTCGCACCTAGACTAACTGCTTCAGTTGGTGTTAATGAACCATCAGTCCAAACATCCAGCGTCAACTTATCATAATCGTTACGCTGACCAACCCGTGCATTTTCAACAGTGTAATTTACACGTTCAATTGGGGTATAGATGGAATCAATCGGTAAAACACCAATTGCTAAATCATCCATCCGGGCCTTATTATCGTTAGCAGAAAGGTAACCGCGACCCTTATCAGCAGTTAACTTGATGTGTAATTCTGCGCCATCAGCAACAGTTGCAATATGCAGATCAGGATTTAAGATTGTAACTTCATTATCACCCTGGATATCACTTGCAGTTACTTCAGCAGGTCCTTTAACATCTAATTCAAGATTCTTTTGATCCTCAGAATCAAGCTTCAAAGAAACTTTCTTAAGATTTAGGATAATCTGCGTAACATCCTCAGTTACACCTTCAACAGTGCTAAATTCATGTAAAACACCATCAATTTGCATACTCGTAATCGCTGCACCTGGCAAAGATGCAATTAATACACGCCTTAACGAGTTACCGAGAGTGGTTCCATAACCGCGCTCAAGTGGTTCTACGACAAACTTACCGTAGTTATCTGTTTCTTCAACTTTGTGAATATTTGGCTTTTCAAATTCGATCATTCTATCCTTGTACCCCTTTCAAAACGTGGTTCGTATTTGAGACAAAAAGGCAATTGATGGAAATAATTGTCTCCAGCAATGTCAATTAAACACGACGACGCTTTGGAGGACGAGAACCATTGTGAGGAACAGGTGTCACATCACGAATAGCAGTAACTTCCAATCCAGTTGCTTGAAGTGCACGGATAGCAGCTTCACGACCTGAACCTGGACCCTTAACTTCAACTTCAACAGTCTTCATACCATGTTCCATAGCTTGCTTAGCAGCAGCTTCTGAAGCCATTTGAGCAGCAAATGGAGTGGACTTCCGACTTCCCTTAAAGCCTAAAACACCAGCTGAAGACCATGCTACAGCGTTACCTTGAACGTCAGTAATCATGATCAAAGTGTTGTTAAATGTTGAGTGAATGTGCGCAACACCAGTTTCAACATTCTTTTTTGCACGACGCTTACGCGTACCTTTTTTGGTTGCCATATCTAGTACTAACCTCCTTTTTTATAAAGTTAAATTACTTCTTCTTATTAGCGATAGCTACAGCCTTACCCTTACGAGTACGAGCATTGTTCTTAGTGTGTTGACCACGAACAGGTAGGCCACGACGGTGACGCATACCACGGTATGATCCAATTTCTTGAAGACGCTTGATATTCATTGAAACTTCACGCCGTAAATCACCTTCAACTTGAATTTGATCTACTTGTGCACGAATCTTTTCTTCTTGATCTGGAGTTAAATCACGAACACGGATGTCTTCTGATACACCAGCATTTTCAAGAATCTTCTTAGCAGTAGAATCACCAATACCAAAAATATATGTTAAGCCGATTACGATTCGCTTGTCACGAGGTAAATCGACACCTGCAATACGAGCCATGAGCTACACCTCCATTTCTCTATAAAATAAATTACTTACCTTGACGTTGCTTATGCTTTGGGTTAGCAGAGCAAATAACCATAACACGACCGTTACGCTTAACGATCTTGCAGTGCTCACACATCTTTTTAACAGATGGTCTTACTTTCATTCTAAAATCCTCCTATTGAGAGTAATTGATCAATAACTACTTGAACCGGAAAGTAATCCGACCCTTTGTAAGGTCATATGGAGACATTTCTACTTTAACACGATCCCCTGGTAAAATTTTAATGTAGTGCATCCGAATTTTACCAGAAACATGTGCTAAAATTTCTGCTCCGTTTTCCAATTCAACTTTAAACATTGCATTAGGCAAAGTTTCAGTTACTTTACCTTCTACTTCAATTACATCGGCTTTTGCCACGAAATAGTACCTCCTTACCTATTCTAGATATTACGTAAAAATGGTGGAAAGTATAAAACTTCCCACTACTCAGATAGATAAACCTTGCATAGTTTAGCATATGTTTACAAACTTCGCAAGAGATAACTATTATCTAGTTTAGGTTTGTTAATACTTTCTTGATATCTTCGTAAACTTTATCGATATCTTGTTCACCATTAATTTCGTGCAAAACACCTTTCTTTTGGTAATAGTCTACCAGTGGTGTGTTCAACTTAATATTAACATCTAGACGATTCTTAACCGTTTCAGGCTTATCATCATCACGCTGATAAAATTCATGATGACCACAAACGTCACATGTGCCTTCAACTTTAGGAGCATTGTAAAGCTTATGATACGTTGTTCCACAGTTACGGCAAATAAAACGTCCACTTAAACGTTCTACCAATACATCCGGTTCAACGTGAATATTGATCACAGCATCAAGATGCCGATTACTCTCTGCTAACATCTTATCCAAAGCTGCTGCTTGGTTAAGATTTCGAGGAAATCCATCCAGCATAAAGCCATCTTTAGTATCATCTTGAGCTAACCGTTCCTTAACGATACCGTTAGTAACTTCGTCCGGAACAAGTTCACCTTTATCAATATATTTCTTAGCTTCAATTCCCATGGGAGTTTCATTCTTTATGGCTGCCCGAAAAATATCTCCAGTTGAGATATGAGGAATTGGAAAATCTTCAACGATCTTTTGAGCTTGAGTACCTTTACCGGCACCTGGAAGACCCATTAATACAAGATTCATACTCATTAGTCATTTCCTCCTTTAGGTTCTCGAATAAATCCAATATATTCGCGCTTCATTGTTAGTCCGTTTAACTGCCGAACAACATCTAAAGCAATTTGTACGATAATCAGTAAGCTTGTACCACCTAAACCAATTGACTGACTTAGGTTCCATACGTTACTTGCAATTAACGGAATTAAGGAGATCAATCCTAAGAATAATGAACCTACTGTACTCAATCGCATTAACAATGAAGAAATATAGTCTTGTGTACCCTTTCCAGGACGCACTCCAGAAATATAACTTCCTTGCTTTTGCAAATTCTCAGCAAGTTTTTCTGGGTTAACCTGAACAAAGGCATAGAAAAAGGTAAATACAACAATCAAAAATACATACAGTGCGATCCCAGGACCAGATTGCATGTTAAAAATGGTCGTCATGATTTGATACCAACTATCCCCACCATGGTTTTGCTGGAAAGCCATAAGAATAGTTTGCGGGGTTGAGATAAAAGAACCAGCAAAAATAACAGGAATAACACCTGATACGTTAATCTTCAAGGGAAGATAACTACTGGATGGTGAAGTAGTGGTTCGTCTTGTGTATTGAATTGGTAGACGTCTTTCTGCCTGTTGTACCCATGTCACAAACGCTACAATAATTAAAATTGCAACAATAACAAGAGTAACAAATCCAATTCCCATCCACAAAGCAGAACGAGATTCACCAGC
>BLMQ01000138.1:0-1103 GCA_011958095.1 Lactobacillaceae bacterium
GAGGATGGAAGTCAGGAAAAGGTCGGTTCGCGAGAAATTCGGAAATTAATTGATGCTGGTAATGTAGAAGCAGCCAACCAAGCACTAGGATATCCTTATCAAACAACTGGCTTAGTAGTTCATGGCTTAGCTCGTGGACGAACACTTGGCTTTCCTACAATCAATGTTGAGCATCCAGAAGAGGAGCGAATTCCTGGGATTGGAGTCTATGCTGTCAAAGTTAAGCTCGGTAAGAAGTGGTATGACGGCATGGCAAGTGTTGGCCATAACATAACATTTGGCGATGCTAATCAATTAACGGTTGAGATTAATTTATTTGATTTTCAACAAATGGTGTATGGTGAAGAAGTAGTTATTCGTTGGTATCAGTACCTTCGTGGCGAAGAAAAGTTCACGGGAGCAGATGCATTAGTTGCACAGATGAAGCAGGATGAACAAAACGCCCGTCATATTTTAGAAAAATATAAATAAAAGAGGTTTGAATTGATCTTTCGTGGCAATTACGCCACCAAGATTCATCAAACCTCTTTTTTTAATGCCGGCTTCCCCGATGACTGGTAGTCTGGTTAATCTTATGAATGTTTCGTTCAAATTTGAATCCGCCATCAGTAACTAATTTGAAATGCCGCATTTTCCCGTTAAAAGGCTGGCCGTTTAAGCGCACTGCTGTCCAGTTACGCATGATTTCGGTCATGGAAGCAAGTGCCTTAAGTTGGTTAGGATTGTTCTCCTTAATTGCTTCGTCTTTAATATCTGACTGCAAGCGATAGATTAGGTTGTTATGGTATTCTAATAGTTCATTACGGACAGTTGCTGAACTGACCTTAAAAGGCAACTTTTCTGCTAAATGTTTTGATCCAACCGGTTGACCAGTTGATGTGTATTGACGTACAATCGCTTGCAGAATCTTTTTCTGTCGTTGTGTTAGCATCGTATATCACTTCCCCTTTTAGCACTCATTAGGGTCAAGTGCTAAACACACTGTATAATATACCAATTACTACCCTAAAAGTCAAGAAACGTCAAACAATTTTTTAAAGGAGCTTTATCCATGAAACATAAAGAACATCGCTATATTCAACCTCAGAATGCTCAAGAAGCAA
>BLMQ01000139.1:0-2354 GCA_011958095.1 Lactobacillaceae bacterium
CTGATTATCGTTCGGACTTAGCCTCGAGCCTTGTGGTTAATTTCCACGATATCTTAAATAAAGTTCATATAAATAAAGAGGCTGTTGAAAAAACGAAGTTTTTCTCAGCCTCTCCCTCTTCTATTTTCACGAATAATAGCAAGATAAAATGGAACTAGCTTCGCGTCACCACAAAGCTATTCTCCACACGCTTTTTATTTACATCTCATCTGGTGCCTTGATATCAAGTAAGTCAAGGGCTGACTTGAGCACATCACTAACTGCTTGAGTAAGAGCTAACCGTGCTGGTTGAGCTTCATCCTTATCAAGAATCCGAGTGTGAGCGTAGTATTGGTTAAACTTCTTAGCCAATTCAAGGGCATATTTAGCGATTACTGATGGATCGTAGTTTAATGCAGCCCGTTTGATTGCTTCACTGTATTGACCAAGGAAGCTGATTAATTCCCAAGCTTCGGCACCGCCCTTTGTCAAGTCAACATCGCTAAAGTCCCGGATGCCACCCTTACGTAAGATACTCTCAGCACGAGCACGAGCATATTGAACATAAGGACCAGTTTCCCCTTCAAACTTAACAACATCTTCAAGCTTGAAGTTAACGGCATTCCGACGGTAGTTCTTTAAATCGTGGAAGATAACGGCACCAACACCGACTTCTTTAGCAACTTCATCAGCGTTTTCAAGGTCAGGGTTCTTTTCGGCAATTTGCTTCCGTGCTAAATCAATAGAATCATTCAATACGTCTTCAAGGGAAACAACATTACCCTTCCGCGTAGACATCTTCTTACCGTTTAAGTTCATTAAACCAAAGGAGATGTGTTCAATTTGATCCCACCAGTTGAAGCCCATTTCCTTTAAGGCCGCACGTAATTGCTTAAAGTAAGTTTCTTGTTCGGCACCGACAACGTAAAGGGACTTAGCATGCCCATACATCCGCTTCCGGAAAAGTGCAGTTGCCAAATCACGAGTGATGTAAGTTGTCGTTCCATTACTCTTGATGATGAGTAATGGTGGTAAGTTATATTCATCAAGGTCAACAATTTCTGCACCTCGACTAGGCTTCAATAAGTTCTTATCCCGTAACAATTGGATAGGTTCTTCCATCTTTTGAGCAGAGAAAGCTTCCCCATTAAATGAGTCGAAGTTAACATCTAGCATCTTATAAACACGTTGGAACCGTTCAAGAGAAACTTCACGGAACCAGTGCCAAAGCCGCCATGCTTCTTCGTCACCATGTTCGAGCTTAGCAAACCAGTCACGACCTGCTTCAGTGTATTCTGGATGTTCGTCAGCTTCATTATTGATCCGCACATAGTACTTAAGCAAAGTATTAATTGGATCCTTCTTAACTTCCGCTTCGTCTCCCCACATCTCATAAGCAGCCATTAACTTACCAAATTGAGTACCCCAATCACCAAGGTAATCAATCCGAATTAAGTTGTAGTTAACTTTTTCAAGAATCCGGGCAACCGCTTCACCAATCATGGTTGAACGAAGGTGACCCATTCCCATCGGCTTAGCAATGTTTGGTGATGAATAATCAATCGTAACGTTTGATTGGTGACCAAGATCAATCTCACCATAATGTTCAGGATCTGCTAAGATAGTTTGCAAAATCTTAGCACCAACTTGGGCTTTGTCGAGGAAGAAGTTGATATATGGACCAGCAACAACTACCTTTTCAAAACCGTCTTGGTCAACCTTTTCAACTAATTCACTTGCAATCATTTGCGGTGCCTTATGTAAGGTCTTAGCTAAAAAGAATGTTGGGAAGGCATAATCCCCATTACTAGAATCTTTTGGCCGTTCAATCTTAGCTTCAATTTCTTTAACATCCATCTCTGGCAATGCTTGTGCCAATGCAGCTGCAACTTGTTGCTTTTCGCTCATATATATTCCTCCTTATACTTATAAAAAAACGCCCCTAATAAGCATTATGCTTACTAGAGACGAGATTTACCCGCGGTACCACTCTAATTGAATTAGAATTCCACTCATTAATTGATTTAATTGAAATATCTGAGGCACGCCTTCACAAATCGAAAAGCCCCTAACTCTCATCAACAAAGGGTCGCTGTAGATTTCAAAATGCTACTACTCCTCAAATCCTATTTTCATACTCAATCATTATAACAAATTTAGATTTAAAAACAAGGACCTATCTACGGGGAACGAGTTATTGCTTTTCTCTTATTTATTATATGTTACAATTATTATCATTAAATAATAATGAAAGGTTGATGAGTTATTTATGACAAACCCTACAATTCAAGCTGTCACAATTGCAGGACATGATTCGGACGGGAGTGCTGGAATGCCCGCGGACCTTCATGCTTTTTTTGCAGATGGCGTCTATG
>BLMQ01000140.1:0-35838 GCA_011958095.1 Lactobacillaceae bacterium
AATCCACGAGGATTTTCGGCTCACAAGCCACTAACTTTAGTTAGTGGTGGTTGACATATTTACTGTCTATTTACTCATTTTTTGATAGCAATATGCGTTTTTCTTCTGAGACGAATTGTAACGACCTACTACTCATCAAAATAAATTTCAGTTCGTCTGAGAGGCAAAAGCTGTTTTTACCCCTATTTTTGCATTATTTTAAAATTAGTAAGACTCTTTTGATAAAAGAGTCTTACGTTAATCGAGAATAAACGTTGATATAACAGACTTTTAAAATCCTATATTTTCATGTAAGACTGTTGTATAATTTTATTGAAAAAGTGTCTCACTAAAAATTAGGTCATTTTTGCTATTTTTGGCGGACAAAAAGGAGTTATTTCATTTTATGTTATATAATGCAGCATTAGTTTTAGAAGGTGGCGCATTCCGTGGTCAATACACTGCCGGAATTGTTGATACATTTCTCGCTCACCATATTGAATTTCGAAGTGTAATTGGCGTTTCTGCTGGTTCGCTTTGTGGAGTTAATTTTGTCTCTAAGCAATACGGACGCGCGGCCAATATTAATATTAATCATCGGCACGATCGCCAATATATCTCGATGGCTCGCGTATTTAAAAAACAAATAATTAATCTTGATTACCTTTTTGAGGACCACGGATATTCTTGGCAGAATTTTAATGAAGCAGCCTATCAACGGTCAGCATCTCATTTCACAGCAGTTGCTACTTCTGTAAAAACAGGAAAAACAGTTTTATTTACGAATCCTGTTGGTGAGGAGCTAACCGATGCCCTCAAAGCTTCCTCATCAATGCCATTTCTTTCAGATCCACAGGAAACTTCCCAAGGTCCTTGCCTTGATGGTGGAATCACAGATTCAATTCCATTTGATATTGCACAACAACAAGGTTATGACAAGATTGTTGTTGTCCGGACCAGGGATGTTAACTACCGAAAGAAACCATCCAGTTCTGCTGTAAAGAAGTTATACGACATGGTATATAAAGATTATCCCGAATTTGCTAAAGCGGGGATTAATCGCCCCCTTCTCTACAACCAACAGATTGCTGAAATCAATCGTTTATCTCGTGAAGGAAAGATCTTTAATATTGCTCCCTCTAAACCAATTAAAATTAAGCGTATTGAAGGAAATATTAAGAAGATTCGAGCACTTTATGAAACTGGGCGGAAAGAAGGAGAGGAAATCGTCCCTGCTTTAGTTGATTACCTCGCAAATTAACAAAGGAAGAAATATTATGTCAACTAAAAAACGCGTTTATATTCCCAAAAATAAGACGAATGGTCAAATCAAGGGTAAACGGAAAATATGGGTAGAAAATGTTAAATTTTTGACTCTCGAAGAATATGATCAGCTACGTGAGACAATTAAGCTGCATTCTCGTCCTGAATTAGTTAATCGTAACCTATTACTAATTGCAATTGCCCTCAATAATGGATTACGAGCATCAGACGTTGTGACGTTAAGAGTTGGGCATGTTCTAAATAAAACTAAAACCCGTGTTATTGAGCAAAAAACAGGCAAGGCTAAAACGCTCTTTTGGAATAATTGCCTTGCTGAGATTATTGATTACCTTAATGACTTAGATTACAAAGATGAGAATGATTATCTTTTCCCTGGGAAACAAGAAGGCCATTTTTCTGTACACGGCTTTTATGAGATGCTTCAACGAATGGCTAGAAAAACGGAAAATAATAAAATCGTTGCTAAAATTGGGACGCACTCTTTTAGAAAGACTTTTGGTCGACAACTCTATAAGAAAGGTGTTAATGTTGAAATCATTTCCCAGTTGTTTAACCACTCCTCTGAACGAAATACACGCCACTACCTAGGGATTGAACAAGAAGACCTTGATAAAGTTGTTCAAAACTTTAAATTTGAATAGTTATTATTCCGAATATTATGTAAACTAAAAGATTTAGTCATATTCCTAATAGACTTAGGAATATAATTCATTAGGATTAAAGTAATAAAAAGTATTGGATGTGACTAAATGAATATAAAAAGTGTCCCAAAGAAGCAACTATGGGGAATTGAATTAAATCTGATTTCTCTCCTATTTAGTAGTATTAGTCCGGTTCTTAATAAATTTTCACTTACTAGCTTGAGTCCGGTTGTTGGGGGAATTTTCACTAGTGCATTTGCTGCAATTTTTACTTTTGCAACAATCTTCATTACTCGTCAACATGTTTCTTTAACCAATCTTAAGAGCCTGTGGTTATGGCTTTTGGGTGGAACAAATGCAATCGGAATTATTCTTCAATACATTGCTCTCTCAACCTTAAGTCCAATCACAGTTACCCTTATCGCTCGGATGTATTTAGTTTACGTTTTCTTCCTATCTTATATCTTCTTAAAGGAAAAGATTACAAAGTGGGATTACTTAGCAATTATTCTTTGCATTCTCGGTTCTTTCTTTATTTCAGGAAGCCGACTTCAATTTAGTGATAATCTTCTTGGATTGATTTGTGCATTCATCTACCCACTAATGTATGCCGCCAACAATATCGTGGCTAAGTATCTAGTCAGTGATGAAGAGCCAAATAATGTCTTATTCTTTAACCATTTTACTTCGGCTCTTTTACTTTTCTGCTATGCTCTCATAACAGGAACGTCATTTAGCCATATTTCTAGTCAAGCAGTTGCATTTAACTTTGGTGGAGCATTCTTTAATGGCTTCATGTCACTACTTCTTTTCTATACTAGCTTGCAGTTTATTACCGCTGGTAAAGCAAATATTGTTCGTGCACTTGGCCCAGTAATTGTTATTATTTACTCTTCATTTTTCTTTCCTGTTCAGGTAACTCCTTCCCTAGTTTTAGGAGCTATTTTAGTAATTTTAGCTAGTACAATTGTTACCTTTACAAGAACAAATCGCGAATAATCGTAATATAAAAGCATCAGAATTTTCCTGTGAAGAAATCTGATGCTTTTATTATATCTTCTTATATACTAATAAACCCTTGCACGGCGCCGATAGACAATAAAACGACGGAAAATATATTGCCAAGGTAGTGTTAAAGCGTGGACCAACCGGGTGTATGGGAAGTAACCAAAAATTGCTAACCCACAAAGAACATGAATTTTATAAATTAATGGCACTGAACGCATCAATTGCCATTGAGGATTAAGAACAAATAGGCTTCTTGCCCATGGACTAATCGTTGTTCGATAATTGTAATCGATAAATGCACCCGTAATAGTACATGCTAGACCTAATGTAATTGTAATCAGTAAAGCCCAGTCGACAATAATATCATTGATATCACTTGTCTTATAAACACGAGAACAAGTCATTCGTCGATAAGTCAGAATCGCAATTCCCACAAATGCAAGGATCCCTGCTGGAATTCCCATCATCAATGACCCAAAGATGTGGTACATGTGGTCAGTAATACCAAAGTAAGCAGTCCAACTTGCTGGGATAAACATTCCTAAGCAGTGGCCAAAGAAAGCTAAAATAATTCCAATGTGGAAAGTAACGCTTCCGATCATTAGCCATTTCTTTTCAAAAAGTTCGCTTGATTTGGCAGTAATTGAGGGATGGAAATATTTAAATCTAACAAATGTTCCAATGAAAAATGATGCCAACATTATATATGGATAAATAACCCATAAGAAAATTGACCAGCCATTATGCATCTTCTTGCACCTCCATTTTAATACACGAACCAATTAGTGATCGTGTAATCCTAATTAACTGAATATACGGACTATCACTATCTGTCACTGCATTTTTTAAAAGGGTATAAGTTCCATCTTCAATCACACTTAATGCTAATTGGATATCCTGACGCCGCGGATCATTAGTATAATCTCCATATGCTAGAAATTCTAACAATAAAGGCAAATAATCAGAAAGTTCACTAGTCGCCTCTGATATACCAAACATCTCATATAGCATTTTCAACCGCGCTAAAATGGTTCCTCGTTCACGGGAATCGGTCATCTTATAGTATGACATATAAAGAGTATAACGTCGGTTCATTTCAAAAAGGTGAGCGTACATCTCTTGGACTTCGATTGAAGATAGTGCGGCTAATTCATCAAAAAGGCTTAACAATTCTCCCCGCGTTGCTGTTGATAATGCGTTATCTGTAAGTAATAATTGACGAATCTCTGGTGAAAATGTTTCCATCTCAGGATAGTCAATCAAGCGTGAAAGAATGGCAAATGTATCTTTTAAATCTGTTAATCGTCTAAAATCAATCACGCCAAATCCCTCCATAGAAACTATCAGCATAAATCTGATTAGTTGATTTGCCAGCTTCTGCCTTCTTAAACATACTCTTGTGTTGGGGAGCTAATGCACAGCCTTCACATTCATCATAGCCAAGACTACCTTGTTCGGTTTGTGCATCTTCCATTTCTGCCTTTTGGCTACTTGGAATAACAAAGCGGTCTTCATATTTAGCAATTGCCAGTAAACGATAAAGTGATGTTGCCCGTTCTTCTGTTAAATCAACTCGTTCTAGTTTACTGCTATCAAAATCCCGACCACTAGTCTTAGCACGCATGTATAGCCGCATCATTGCAAGTTTATATAAGGCTTTCTTGATGACAGGAACGTTCCCAGCAGTTAATAGACTTGCCAAGTATTGAACAGGTACCCGCATTTGATCGATTCCTGGGAAGATCATTTCAGGATTCTTTATTGAGTCCCGTCCTTCAAAGTAGCTCATAACTGGTGATAGCGGTGGAATATACCAAACCATTGGCATTGTCCGGTATTCCGGGTGAAGTGGGAAGGCAATCTTTTCTTTTACTGCCATTTTATAGATCGGTGACTTTTGCGCTGCTTCAATCATCTCTTCAGAAATGCCATCTTTGAGTGCTTGCTTAACAACTTCGGGATCGTTGGGATCAAGGAATAAGCCAAGTTGCGCTTCATACAGTTTACTTTCATCAGAAGTTGATGCTGCCTCTTCTACTCGATCAGCATCGTATAGAATAGCACCAAGATATCGAATGCGACCGACACAGGTTTCGGCGCAAACTGTTGGTTGACCTTCTTCAATTCGCGGATAACAAAAAGTACATTTTTCAGCCTTATGAGTCTTCCAGTTAAAGTAGACCTTCTTATATGGACATCCAGTCATGCAAAAACGCCATCCCCGGCAGCGTTCTTGGTCTACTAAAACAATCCCATCTTCGTCTCGTTTGTACATTGCGCCTGATGGACAAGAGGCCACACAAGGAGCATTCAAACAGTGCTCACATAATCGGGGAAGATACATCATAAATGCCTGCTCAAAGTTATTTTTGATATCCCCTTCAATTTTTTGCATGTTAGGATCCTGTTGGACATATTCAGTTGATCCTGCTAAGTCATCATCCCAGTTAGGACCAGTGGTTAATTCCATCCCTTCGCCAGTAATTTGCGACTTAGGGCGAGCAACAGGTTGGTGCTTTTGTTCAGGACCAAATAATGTCTTGTAATCATAGGTCCATGGTTCGTAGTAGTTATCTAACTCTGGCATATCATTATTGTAAAAAATCTTACCAAGAGCGATTTTATTTAATTTACTTCCGGCACGTAATTTTAATTTACCTTTTGAATTAAGGGTCCATCCTCCATGGTATTGATCTTCATCTTCCCAGCGTTTTGGATAACCGACACCTGGCTTAGTTTCAACATTATTAAACCACATGTATTCAGCGCCTGGACGATTAGTCCATGTATTCTTACAAGTTACTGAACAGGTATGACAACCAATACACTTATCGAGGTTTAAGACCATGCTGATTTGTGCTTTAATCTTCACTCCAGTTCACCTTCTTCAGTTTTCTTACATTTGCATAAAGATCACGTTGGTTTCCAGTTGGTCCATAGTAATTCCAACCGTAACTCAATTGGCCATATCCACCAACCATATGCGTTGGCTTAACGTGGATTTGCGTTGGTGCATTATGTGATCCCCCACGATTACCGGTAATGGTAGAAAGAGGTTCGTAAATTTCGTTATCTTGAGCGTGGTACATGTACATTGACCCCTCAGGCATCCGAACAGAAACAACCGCCCGCGCAGTAACAACTCCATTACGGTTATAAACTTCAATCCAGTCATTATCTTTCACTTTAATCTTATCGGCATCTTGTGGACTAATCCAAATAGTTGGACCGCCCCGGAACAATGTCAGCATTTCAAGGTTGTCATAGTACATTGTATGAATATTCCACTTACCGTGAGGAGTCATGTATTTAAGCGTAACTTCATCTTCTACTGGCGGAACATCAACATCTCCTGGAGCCATTACAACCGGTGGTAAAGATGGTTTATAAGTTGCCATATTCTCACCAAATTCCCGGAAAATTTCATGATCAAGGTAGTAATGTTGACGACCAGTAAGAGTAAATGTAGGAACATTCCGTTCAGTCATTAATGAGAATGGTGTGTATCGAGCCCCACCATGTTTAGCAGAAGTTCCGATTGGTGTTGGATATGCTTCTTGTGGTTGAGCAGTGATTTGCTTAAATGACATTGAATCATCAGCATGGCCACGACCAATATCTGTCAAATGTTCACCAGTCCGCTCTTGCTTCTTTTCCCAAGCTCGATCAGCGAGTTTACCATTGGAAGCAGTTGACATCCGTAAGATTGCATCACATACTTTTTCATCTTCATCAAGTAATGGACAGCCTGCACCAATGCCTTCACTAGCAATTCCATTCATATCTTTGAGGTAATCATATTGATCATCAACGTTATAGTTATAATTATTTACTATATTAGGACCAAGAGTGATGTATTTGTCATAGATCTTAGTATAATCACGGGTAACTAATTTTAAAGAAGGCATGGTTTTTCCAGGGATTGGCTCTGTTTCGCCTTTTTTCCAATCCTTAATTTCTCCGTATGGTTGAGCAATCTCCCCCTGAGTATTATGTCCTAGCGGTGCGCTCTTAAGGTCATAGAAGGTTCCCGGCATGAATTTCTTTGCCATTTCAGAAACAGTCTTAGCCAAGAGCTTGAATTGTTGCCAGTCAGACTTTGATTCCCACATCGGACTAACTGCTGCATTAAATGGGTGAATAAATGGATGCATATCAGTTGATGAAAGATCCTTCTTTTCATACCAAGTAGCAGCTGGCAGGACAACATCGGAGTACATTGGTGTTGAAACCATTCGGAAGTCCATATCAACAACAAGATCTAACTTACCAATTGCTCCCTTGTCACGCCAAATCATATCCTGGGGCTTAACCCGATCATTGGGTTTAGCAAGTAATCCATTTTCAGCGCCTAATAAATGTTTCATAAAGTATTCGGCACCTTTGCCAGAAGAAGCAAATAAGTTTGAACGCCATAAGAAGAACGCTTTGGGTTGATTTTGGTTAGTATCAGGATCTTCAGCAGCAAAATGTAAAGAGCCCTTCTTCAATTCATCGACAACTTTCTTTGAAATTTTATTAATATCAGTTGTATTGTAATCTTTTGCAAAAGATAACGGATTACGATCAAATTGTGGGTATGATGGTAACCATCCTAAACGAATTGCCATTTGATTATAATCAGCATTATGTAAGTAGGAATGTTTACTCTTCCAAACAGGTGATTTTTGAGCTTGGTTATCAATTTCTTCATAACGCCATTGATCAGTTGCAAAGTAATACCAAGTAGTACCTTGCATTTGACGGGCACCACCTTTTTCCCAGTCGTTGGCAAAGGTAATGTTCGCCCAACCTTCTTGTGGACGAAGCTTTTCTTGACCAACGTAGTGAGCCCAACCACCGCCAGTCATACCAACACAACCACACAACATCAGCATGTTAATAATATTTCGATAGTTCATATCGGCGTTGAACCAGTGGTTGACTCCACCACCCATGATTACCATACTCCGACCTTCATTTTCGGCCGCGTTTTGGGCAAATTCACGAGCAATTTGAATAACTTGTTTTGCTTTTACTCCTGAACGGCTTTCTTGCCAAGCAGGAGTAAAGTAGCTCTCGGCATCCATTGCATCTTTAGCAGCAAGTTCATCATTACCAGTTCGATTAATTCCCATTTGAGCCATCATCAGATCATAAACATTAGTTACTAAATGTTCTTTGCCATCTGTGAATTTGAGCTTTTTAACTGGTAAGTGACGTTGAACAACGCTATTTCCGTCATTACTAAACGCTGGAAAATCAGCAATAATTTGTTCAGTTTTCCCATCTTGATCATTAATAGAAAGTGCAGGATCAATCTTATTACCATTTTGGTCTAATAATTCAAGATTCCATTTTTCCTTAGCATTATATTCTTGCCCCATCGTTCCATTTGGAACAACAATCTTGTGGTTATTTTGGTCATAAACAACTGTCTTCCATGCTGGATTGACAATCGTATCATCATCAACTAAGTCACTAATCCGGACGAAGCGACCTGGTGTATAGTGATCACCATTTGCTGTACTTGGTTCCAATTCAACCATAAATGGTAAATCAGTAAATCGCTTAGAATAATCAATGAAACGTTTAACTGGGTGCTTTTGGTAAAATTCATCTAAAATTACATAAGTCATCGCTTGAGCGACAGCAGAATCACTACCTGGTTCTGGTGCAAGCCAGTCATCAGCAAATTTTACATTTTCAGCATAATCAGGGCTAACTGCCACAATCTTTGTTCCTTTATACCTAACTTCTGTCATGAAGTGTGCATCCGGCGTCCGAGTTAATGGGACATTTGATCCCCACATAATAATGTAAGAACTGTTATACCATTCTGCAGATTCTGGAACATCAGTCTGTTCACCCCAAACTTGGGGAGATGCAGGTGGTAGATCAGCATACCAATCGTAGAAACTCATTTGTTCCCCACCCATTAAGGCAATGAACCGTGCTCCAGCACTGAAACTCATCATTGACATTGCAGGGATTGGGGTAAAACCACCAATGCGGTCAGGCCCATATTTCTTAATCGTGTATAAGCAAGCAGCTGAAATTATTTCTAGTGCTTCATAACGATGAACACGAATTAAGCCACCGTGTCCTCGGACCGTCTTATATTTTTTAGACTTTTCTGGATCTTCGACAATACTTGCCCACGCCTCTAAGGGGTTTTCATGTTCTTTCTTGGCAGCAGTCCAAAGCTCCCATAATTTGCCACGAATATATGGATACTTAATTCGAACGGGACTGTATTCATACCAAGAGAAACTAGCTCCCCGAGGACATCCCCGTGGTTCATATCCTGGAATATTAGGTCCGCATGATGGATAATCTGTGGCTTGGTGTTCCCAAGTAATAATTCCTTGCTTGACATAAACATTCCAAGAACATGAGCCTGTACAGTTGACTCCATGAGTTGTTCGGACAACTTTGTCATGCGCCCATCGCTGGCGATAAAGCTTTTCCCAACGACGACTATTTTCTTCAAGTTGTGTAAAGGTTCCATTAAACTTATCAACCTTGTTAAAGAACCGTGACTTCATCGTTGATTGACCTCCTTTATTGAATGGCTTACCAATATTAAAAATAAAGTAAGTCTTTTCCCTAATGTAAAGATTAGCACCATAACTGCTATACTACGACTAGGGAAATACCTATATTTTGAACTAAATGAGGTGCTAATATCCATGAATCGTTACGATCGTCAAGAAAGGGTACATCAAATTGGTAGTATTGGTCAGCAAAAAATTAGCCATGCAACTATTATGATTGTCGGTGTAGGGGCATTGGGAAGTTATACAGCTGAGCAACTTGTCCGTGCTGGAGTTAAAAGACTTGTCTTGATTGATCCTGACACTGTTGACGTAACTAATCTTCAACGTCAATCGCTTTTCACCGAAGAAGATGCTAGCCAACAACGGCTTAAGGTCGAAGCAGCTAAAGAACATTTACATAAAATTAATTCAGCATGTCAAATTACTGCGATCCCAGCGCCGATTACTGCTGACCTTATTGACGAATATCAGTTTACCCTTTGTTTAGACTGTCTTGATAATTATCAAGCACGGGATCTATTAAACAAATTAGCAATCATCAAAAACTTTGATTATCTGTTTGCCAGCTGTGCAGGAACCTATGGGAACGTAATGGCGATTTCGCCACAAAAACATCCCTGCTTGAACTGTCTTTTTCCTAATATCAATGAATTAAAACAAAACGATTGTGATTTAATTGGGGTTAATACTGCTTTAATTCCGATTGTAGCGGGACTACAGGTATCTTTAGCGCTTCATTATCTGGTTGACAAAACACAGGTTAATTTTAATGAATTGATCACGGTTGACAATTGGTCAATGCAATTTAGTAAGTTTGCTATTAATAAAAATCACCATTGTCCCGCCTGTGCTAAGCCTAGCAGTATTTCTTTAGAAGAAGAATCAGGACCAGAATTACATATGTTATGTGGGGAAAATGCATATTATACAGTCAAAGAGAAACCTATTAATTTTTGCAGACTTAAAGAATTTTTGGCTAAAAAAGAGCTCTTAATTAACGCAAATCGATTGTTTCTTCATTTTAAATGGGAAAATCGTCCAGTAAGTATATTCAAGAATGGTAAGATTGTTATGTATGACTTACCTACTTCGGCGATTGCCCAGAAACAGTTTAAGTCGTTAAATATTTTGATGAAAGAAGACCTATTATGAAAAAAATCGCAATTTTAACGGTTAGCGATAGCCGAACATTAGATAGCGATACTTCTGGAAAATTAATTGCTATGAAGATGGCTAACGCGGGCTTATCAGTAGTTGATCGGGTAATCGTTAATGATGATATTGTCAATATTCAAACTGCCTACCTTCAACTAGAACAACAAGCTCTTGATATCATCATTACTAATGGTGGAACAGGAATTGCTCAGCGTGATGTTACTATTCCGGCTATTCGTCCACTCCTCAAACGCCTAATTCCGGGTTTTGGGGAAGCGTTTCGCCAGATATCTTTTGAGGAAATTGGTACTCGTGCGCTTGCATCACAAGCCCTAGCCGGATTTAATTTCCGCAATCAGCTTACCTATTGTTTACCTGGTTCCCAGAATGCCTGTCAAACGGCTATAAACAAACTAATTTTGCCAGAATATGAACATTTATTATTTGAAAGCAGTTCTCAACGAAAGGAAGTTCATCACCATGCTCACTAGAAGAATTCCAATCTCAGTTGCCGAGGCACAGAAAAAGATTAACGAAATTCCCCTTAAAACAGCTACAGAGACAATCCTGTTATCAGAAGCTAACCACCGTGTTTTAGCTAAAGATGTTCATGCCAATTATGATTATCCTCATTTTCGACGGGCTGGAATGGATGGTTATGCCATTTTAGCCAGCGATGATCATGACTTCCCTCGCGAATTTAACGTCCGAGGAGAGATTCAAGCTGGAGCAACTTGGGATCAACCATTACAATCGGGGGATGCGGTCCGAATTATGACTGGTGCATATGTCCCTTCTGATGTAGGAAAAGTAATTCGAATTGAAAAAACACGGCCCGCTAAAGATGAAAATAAGGTTCAAATTATTACGACTGAAAGCAAGACTAACATTACGGAAGCTGGTACTGATGTAAAAAGCGGTGATATCGTTTTAGCAAAAGACCAGGAAATAAATCCCGGTGGTCTAGCAGTTTTAACGGCTTTTGGTGTTCAAGAAGTAACAGTTTATAAAAAACCACGAATTGCAATTATCGCCACTGGAACTGAATTATTAGGACCTAATGCCACGATTGAACCGGGAAAGATCTTTAATAGTAATGGTATTATGTTAAAAAATCTTGTAGAAGAAACTGGTGGGATTGTTGATTTTGAAACCCAATTACCAGATGATGCTGATCTGATCAAGCAGACTCTTGAAGAACAAATAGCAACTCATGAAATTGTAATTACTGATGGTGGTGTTTCAGTTGGTGATTTTGATTTTATTGGAGATGAAGCACGTAAAGCTGATGAATTGCTTTTTAATAAGATTAAACAACGACCAGGAAGCGTTACGACTGCCTTTGTTCAAAATAATACGTTAATAATGGCCCTTTCTGGGAATCCAGGAGCTTGTTTTACTGGCTTTTACCTTTATATGGAACCGCTGATTCGCCGTTATCAACACCAAGCCAGCCGAATTAAGCAAGTACGGGCAATATTAGCGGCCCCATATAATAAAACAAATGGGTTCGATCGGTATCTTCGTTGTACTTATGAATTCAAAGATAATCAATTTTATGTTTATCCAAATGGAATCAACAGATCTGGCTCATTAGCTAACCTCCAGACGACAACCTGTTTAGCACTGATTCCGCATAGTACTACTCCAATGAAGGTCGGAACGGAGACAGCCGCATGGCTATTACCCTTCAAATAATCGGTCATAAAAAAAGCGGCAAGACTCTTATCACTACGACTTTAATCGAAAGGCTCTCAAAAGAAGGATATCGAGTAGCTGCTCTTAAACATGATGCCCATAATGCCGCAATGGATGTGCCAACTACTGACAGTGCTAGAATGAGTAGTGCTGGAGCTAAACAGGTTATTTTACAATCTGCGACTGAATTTTTCTTTCATCAAAAAAGTAATGTTCCGTCTTTAACGGAAATGGTTGAATTATTAAGTACCGACAATGATTTTGTCTTGATTGAAGGTCATAAGGAAGCCACTCAATATCCGCAAATTTTATTATTAAAGCCTGGCGAAGATCCTACCAATGTTGCCCATACTCCCCCTCTTAAAACAGGTAGTATCTTTAATGGAACAACCGCTGACTTATTAGGAAAGAATGCAATTGTAAATTGGTGCTATGACTACTTAAAACAAGTAAAGGGGGATGCAGAATGATTGGATTAGTATATGCTGGTGGTAAATCTACCCGTTTTGGGAAAGATAAAGCTACTTATCATGTTCCAGAATTACCAGCTACCAATATAGAGCTAGCTGTCGAGAAATTAACACCCCTTTGTCAGCAGATCGTTGTTTGTGCTAATGAAATAAATCGAGCGCATATATTAAAGTTGGTTGGTCAAGTACCAGCTGTGCAGATTATCTGTGATATTCCCCCTTATGATCATCATGGTCCCCTCTCAGCAGTTATTGCTTGTACTAGTCATTTTTCAACTCTTCAGGACTATTTAACTCTGGCTGTTGATTATCCTTATATCACAAAAGATTCACTTGCTGTTCTTGCTCGTACGTCCAACTCTTATATTGCAACAAGCCAGCATAGCCATTATTCATTAGCTCATTTTTCAATTAGCAATGAACAAGTTACTACTTGGGTCACTGATAATGATGACTGGCGATTACGTAGTTTCATCATTAATAAATGTGTCTCTCACCCCCTCGTATATCGCTCAAGTGCCGAATTTTCAAATTTAAACTATCGTGAGGTCGATTTAAATGAAAAGTAAAGATTCAATGACAAATCCTGATTTTCAAAAACTCATTTCCCTTGTCTTAAATGACTTAACAATCAGACGAACAATGTTAGAAAATCGGGAACAAGAAGTAAACCAGCAAATGAGTTCACTGGAAAAAGATGCTGAATTAGAGCAATTGGATGACCAAATTCAACAAATTCAAGCTGATTTTGATCATTACCGCGAATTCCAGGATCCAAAATTTGAGTTTAGTGCAACCAAGTATTTTCAGGGGCCATCGATGGGTTTACCAGGACATCCTTAAAACTTAAATGGCAGGACTAGGAGAAGTGAAGCTTTTCTTAGCCCTGCCTTTTAGTTTGCCTTTCGTTGCTTCTAACTAAAGAAAGCGTTATTATATAAAATAGGAATATTATGATGACAATTGGGGAATTTTATTGGGGAGGAAGCAGATCGTGCTTGAAACAGCTAATTGGATACAAAAATATTTTAATCAATCACCAGATGCAATCTTCTTATTTAAAAATGATGATCTTTTAGTTAGTAATGAGCCGGCACAGCGGTTAGTCACTATGCTTAATTTAGATGTCAATTACCTATTACAAATTGGAAAGAACGCTTGGTCACAACTGGAAAATGATGACTGTGCGTCATGTTTGATTAAAAAGCGGTTAAAAGGAGCTGCAGTTCCGATAACATTTCATTCCAATGCTACTCATCCCTTTCACTTTTCGATGGTTTACCGTCCTCTTGATGATAAAGAAAATGTCTTTGCCCTAACTCTTGAAAATCGTGAGCAACAGCAACGGCTTTCTCAGGTTGAAGAGCACCGAATTCTTAATCAATACGTAAACGAAGCGCACGAAAAGGAACGGCAAAAAATTTCACAAGATCTTCACGATAGTGTTGCACAGGGAATCTATGCAGCAATAATGGGCATTCAAAGATTAGCAACGGTGCAAAATCAAAGAAACACTGAGCAGTTTCAATCAATGAGTGCTGCAATCGAAAAGCAGTTACAAACGACCCTTAAAGAGATTAAAGGGCTCGCACTTGATATTCGCCCCTCGGTTCTTGATAATTTTGGCTTAATTCCAGCAATCAAAGCTTTAGCAAAACGTCTTCAAAATAGTACGGGAATCACGATTGATGTTATAGCCCTTACCTCTGCTGAAAAATTACAAAAAAATATTCAAAACGTTCTTTACCGCATTACACAAGAGGCAATTAATAACGCAATTAAACATGCTCATTCAACAGAAATAAGTATTATTGTCACGGATCACAATAGTTACCTTCAGTTAGAGATTCTTGATAATGGAATTGGATTTGATATTGATCAGCATAGTGGATTTAATGGGCATTCACTTGGATTAATGAATATGAATGAACGCGTTAAGGCATATAACGGGGCCTTTACAATTACATCAAAAATTAATAAGGGAACGACAGTCAAGGTAAAGTTTCCCTATAATAATGCTTTAAATAAGGATATGGTGAGAACAAATGTATAACGTTTTAGTTGCAGACGACCACGCAATTGTTCGCTCAGGAATTTCATACTTAGTCGATCTTCAGCCGAATTTTACGGTGGTTGATGGGACAGCGAGTGGAACTGATACATATATTCGAGTTGAACAAGGCGGGATTGATATCTTAATTATGGATTTAAGTATGCCACCTGGCGAAAATGGCCTAATTACTACTCGGCGAATCCATGATAAGTTTCCCAAAGTTAAAATTATCATTCTCTCGATGCATGAAGAACAGGAATATATCAACAAGGCAATGGCAAATGGCGCAATGTCTTATATTTTGAAAAGTTCACCAGATAGCGAAATTGTTAATGCCCTAAAACATGTTATAAATGGCGAGAAATATCTTGATGCAAATATCATTGTTAGTAAGACAGATATTAGAGAAATAAACGCATCTGGTAATACCTTAAAATTAAAGGGCTATAATAGTCTTTCAAAAAGGGAGAAAGAAGTCTTTCCACTTATTGCTTTAGGGTATTCAAATAAAGAGATCTCACAAAAGATGTTTATTTCAACAAAGACAGTAGAAGCCCATAAAGCAAATATTTCACGCAAACTCCATTTACACGGACGGGTTGAACTAGTACAATATGCTATTCATCACCATTTAATTGACCTTTAACTAGGCGGGGATTCTTAATTAGGAAGAATCCCCGATTTTATTTACTTCGATGTTTTTCTACAATAAAGAAAATATGATTAAAGGAGTGGATTTCTAATGGCTACAAACCTCAGTCGAGATGATGAGTTACAGGGAATTCTTAGTGATGTTGCTCGCAAACGTTTTACTAACAGTCGACAAGTTAATCCTGTTTCTAACTTATTTTTAACAACTAAATACGCCATTGAAAAACAATATATTTCTGGAGCAGTTATCGACGCATCATTTAGTTCAACATTAGCAGAGATAAATTTAAAAAATGCTGTTTTAACTGATCGCGGCCGTAATAAGCTTGCACAACTTCTTGCTCAATCAACAAAGGAGAATTAATTAAGATGGATATCCAAGATAAGTTAAAACGAGATTACGAAAATAAATCGATCTATACTGCAGGCTTTTACGCAGACCCAAACAATGAACTTGCAAATCGCAAAAAATTATTTGATGCCTTAAAATCATTAGTCGAGAATCAAGCAGCAACAACCCCGTTTGCTTTACAAATCATGCTTACAAATGGTGAAATTAATGTAATGCCCCTCGGACTTGTTAACCTTGAAGAACTTAAAAAATATGAAAGTGAACAACGATCCAAGCATGGATTAGATGAGCATAATGATGATATTCCTCTCCTAATTCAATATGCCCCTCATGCAGAGAAAAAAGAAGTAGTTAAAAAAAGAATAGGCACCGTGCAAGATTTTTTTACAAACTTTAACGCGCAAATTGAGAAAATATGGCAAACTGTTAAGAAATTTATGCAGGATAATTTTGCTTTATTAACGACTATCGAAAAGGATTTGATTGCAGATAGTCAGAATGTGATGCAAGAGTATCGGATCACTTTTTCTAAGATGACTGAGGCGGAACGAAAAGAAAAGCTGGGATTTAGTGTTCCAGAAAATGAAATCAACCAATTCTGTCGCTACATGGCTGATATGCATGAAGTTCAAGCAATCGTATTATCTGCTGGGGCCTTTGCTAACCATGAGCTTCTTGGTAAAAATTCCTTTACTGAAATGATAAGCGATAATATTCGACGGAGTACTCTCTTTTGGGTTCTTGATAATACCTTCTACGAAATTTACTATTATTTCTACATGAGTAATGACAATGATAAACTACATAAGCGACTTAAACATCAACGAGAAGCTCTCATCGTTAATATGCGTAATGATGCTTTTCATCGTGCACAAGAATTTACTGAGAAACAAATTAAAAATGTTGATTTTAATGAGTATTTCAGTGATATCTTCATCCCCGTTGCTGAACAAATAATTGCTGAAGTAAATAAATTTAAGGACTGATACTGTGAATTTAACACCAGATGAACGGTTGGTAGATGCATTAACAACCCTTATTTATCAATATCCTCCAATGGTCCGCGAAATGATTAACTTGAGTACTGGTGAGGAAGAACGACGGCTAAGGTTATCGCTTTTTGAGGCTTTTAGTTATTTCAACGAAAAAGAGCTCACAATTGATCAAATCACAGCTGCTCAACTACCAGAACTATTGGCATTAGCAACTCATTTGAATCCTCCTTCTTTTCAACCAAATAACCTAACTCCTGGAGAATTCGCTAGTCAAAAAGCCTATTCATATGTTACGAGCTACTTAATGAATCGCTTTGTCCGTTCACTAAGTACTGTGGGTAATCCTCCACAAGTAATTGAGGAGTTGACAACTGACGCTGGAGATGTGATGCTTGCACAGATTCGACGGCTACAGTTTAACTATAATCAGCAATTTAAGGTAGCTGACTATTTAGCAGATGTTAAAGCACGATGGGGATTACTTGGAGCAATGACTGCAAAACAAAGTGCCGTCCTTAGCGGAGCAGGAAAGGAAGTTGTTTCACTGGCGGGACAGATTGGTCAAGCCTTAGGTACTGCTAGTTATATTACACATGAGTTTCAACAGCTTAGTAATGATCTCGACTCGTTTGCAAAGATGATAACGAGTGGGCAGTATCCCTTGGCGCTTTTATTCGCTCGCCAACAAAATCCACAATGGTTTAGTAATTTCTTCTCTTCAGATCATCGTCCTTCACAAGCGATGTTTAAGGAAGCCCATCAATTAGCACTTGAACGAATTGATGATGTCAAACAACTAATTGCTGATATCTTCTCCCAGCTAATCCTTGATATTAAAGTGTTACCAGCTGGCCAAACTCAGGATGCATTGTTTCGATTAGTTGAAAAATTAAAAAAAGAATAATTTAAAACTAAAAATGGAGATTAAGGAAAAATTATCCTCATCTCCATTTTTTCAATGTATTATTTAACGATGTGAACATCACCATGAATGTAATGTTTCCATAGAGCAAACCAGCAAATTACACCAGTTAACGCTAAGAGTGCAATTCCAAGCTCATAACTGCCTGTCCATTGGTAAATATAACCAATAATTAGTGGTGGAAAGAAACCTCCTAAGCCACCAACTGCTCCAACGAAACCAGTAACCGCTCCCGTATTACCTTGGGATACATATGGAACCATTTTGAAGACAACCCCGTTACCAATCCCTGCAGAAAGACCAACCAAAACAATCCCTGCGATAAACATGAATTGATTGTGAAAACTAAGCATAATCCAAATAGCAAAAATAACGATTGCTACAAAGACCCATTGTAATAATGCCATGGGGCGTTTTCTATCAGCAAGGTAACCACCAAATGGACGAACTAACGTACATACGAAAGCAAATAATGCTGAATAAAGGCCGGCAGTAACAGGAGTATAATGAAACATCCCTGTCAAGAATGTTGGCGTTAAGTTTGTAAATGCAACAAATAAACCAAAAGTCAAGAAGTAAAATAGTGATAGATACCATGTTCCACTGTCCGCGGCAACAGACAATGCGCCCTTAATCGTTTTACTTTTATCAACTGGCATTTCCTTACAAAAGACTGCGAAAAGAACACCAAAGATCACTGTAAGAATAATCAAAAAGTAGTAAACACTATCAAATCCCGCTGCCTTGGAAATATAAGGTAAAGTCATGGCAGCCACAGCATTCCCCATATTCCCCATTGAAACGATTCCCAGGGCTAGTCCTTGCTGTTCTGGCGGAAACCAAACTGAAGCATAAGAAACCCCAACGGCAAATGATGTTCCTGACATCCCAACAAGCAATGCGGCAAAGAGCAACATTCCAAATGAATGAACATGTGGAATCATAATTAGTGGAATCAAAATAAAGGCCATTAAGATCAAATAAACCTTTTTTCCGCCGTAACGGTCACTTAAGATCCCTACTGGAATTCGCATAATTGATCCCAAAAGGACTGGTGTCGCTAATAACAACGTTCGCTGCGATACATCCAAATTGAACATCTCAGCAATTTGGGATGCGAGTGGCGCAAAGTTAGACCACGACATAAAACAAACAATCATTGCAAGCGTGGAGAGGATCAATGCAGTATAAGCATTTCTCCTACTCCCATGAGCAACATCTTTAACACTTGACATAATCAAGTCCTCCTCCTATGTAATTCTAACTATCTTCTAGAGTAATCTAGCCACCACTAACCGGCGGAATGATTGCGATTTCATCATCGGCCTCTAAGGTAATTATATCTGCGTTAACAAATTCTTGATTAATTGCTATCCGCGAATTTGCTAAAGTTGACGTCAGTTGTGGTGCCCGCTGGCTAATTTGCTTAAGAAGGTCATCTACTCGAATAGGATTAGCAACATCAAGAGTAATAGATGGTCCTAACTGATCTTGTAAAAACGCAAATAATTTAACGTTAATTTCCATTAGTTTCCCCACCTTACCTTATCTGTATCATATTCCTTTTTCCAGATTGGTACTTCATGCTTAAGTGTATCAATCACATGTTGGCACCATTTGAATGCTTCTGCACGATGCGGAGCCGCCACACCTACAAATACCGCGATATCAGTAAGCGTCAATTCGCCAGTCCGGTGAGCGACAACAACGCGTCCTCCTTGTTCTTCAATCGGTGCTGCAATTTTTTCTAATTGTTTTTCCGCCATGGGATGATAAGCTGAATACTCAATCTTAGTAGTCTCGATCTCGCCAGTCCATTGACGAACAGTGCCGACAAACATATCAATTCCTCCGTATTCTGGAGCAACGAGCTGTTTATACATCTCACTTACATCAATGGGTTCATCGCTTATTCGTAAATAATGCAACAATAATCACCCGCCTTTATCATGCTTATTATTACACAAGATAATAGTTCTTTAGAATTAGTCAAATCCCTAATAATAGGATTTTAAGAGACTTGTTATACTAGCACCTGAATGAAAGGACGATTAATTAATGAATACTTTAATTCTCTACGATACACTCTACGGTCATAACTTCGAATTGGGAAACTTTATTTATCAAACTATCCTTCCGTCTGCTATTTTTCTTTCTTTTAAGGAGGCTCTCCAAGTAAAATTAGATAGTATTGACTTACTTATCCTCTGTCCCTGTACTTATGGGGAAGGACAACTCACAGCCTCTGAAGAAAAGTTCTATAATTATCTTTGTCAGTGTCAGTTTTCTGTCCCAAGGCTGGTTTATTATATTGCAGGTGTAGGAGATAAAAATTTTGGTCCAGCAAAATTTGCTAACGCAGTAAATATTTTTGATCGCCAATTGCGTCAACATGCTGCCTCACCATTAGCATCTTCATTAAAAATCGACTATGAAGACCTGCCAACCGCTCAGCAAACAGTTACTGATGAAATCACTAATTTCTTAAGAAAAGGAAGAGATTCTAATTACTAAGCATCACTATCATCTAACACTTTTTACCGCAATTTTGTTGGTTATTGGTACAATCGTTCTCGCTCTTTCTTGCGGGCGGATCTATTATTCACCAATCATAATCTTTCAAACGCTACTTCATCCCCAAAGCAATCCAGCCGCAGCAAACATTATTTTTAACCTTCGTCTTCCTAGAATCATCGGTGCGCTGTTAATTGGTGCTGGTCTAGCAATGGCTGGTTGTTCTTTCCAGAGTGTTTTTCATAATCCTTTGGTCTCGCCTGATATTTTAGGGGTGTCGTATGGTTCGGCCGCCGGGGCTGCTAGTGCAATTCTCTTAGGCTATGGCATTGGACTTACTCAGCTTTTTGCTTTTGTTGGTGGAATTATTGCGGTCAGTTTAACTTTATTGATTGCCCAAATCCTTCATCAGCGCGGAACCTTAATTCTAGTATTAGCCGGAATTGTGATTTCTGGTTTTATGCAGGCATTAGTTGGATTACTAAAGTACATTGCTGATCCGGATTCACAATTACAAAGTATTGTCTACTGGCAACTAGGTAGCTTAGCAAAAGTTGATTTTTCAAATATTATCGCTGTTCTTCCCTTTTTGCTTGTAGGTACAATAATTCTATTTGTCCTTCGCTGGCATATGACAATTCTTTCACTTGGCAACCAACAAGCGCGTCTAGAAGGAATTAATGTGGATATGGAACAACTACTGATAATTACCGCCAGCACGTTTTTAACCGCTGCAACAGTTTGTCTTAGCGGAAATATTGGCTGGATTGGACTTGTAATTCCGCATATTGCTCGACTTTTAGTTGGGGATAATACAAAAGAAACCCTTCCCCTTGCAGCAGTTATTGGTGCCCTATTTTTGTTAATTGTCGATACAATGGCTCGATCCCTATCGGCAGGGGAAATCCCGTTAAGTATCCTAACTGGCTTCATCGGCGCACCCTTATTTGTTTATATTCTAATTAAGAAGAAGGTGCAATTAAATTGAAAGTCCTCGAAGTTAATAACCTTAGTTTTGCCTATTCAAAAACACATCCGGTCTTTCGCAACGTTAACTTTAGTCTCGAAGCTGGAGAGGTATTTACTATCCTTGGCCCTAACGGTGTTGGAAAATCAACGCTTCTCCACTGTTTAGTCGGACTTTTGACACCAAATGAAGGAACCGTAATAGTTAACGGAAAAGAACTTGGAAATTTGAAGCACAAAACGCTTGCACAACAAGTTGCCTATGTTCCTCAGGATTATCATATTAATTCCAATCTCACAGTACTTGATTATTTATTAACTGGTCGTGCACCTTACCTTTCTTTTCTCCAAACTCCGCATCAGAAAGACGTTCAACTTGCTGAAACCTATTTACAACGTTTTCATCTTTCACCTTTTCGTGATCACCCCTTTATCTCATTAAGCGGTGGTCAACAGCAACTAATTACGATTATTCGAGCCCTACTTCAAGAACCGCGCTTGTTAATTCTCGATGAACCTATGGCTGCCCTTGATTTAAGTCGACAGTACGAAATATTAAAACTAATTCAAGACTTAGCCCAGCAAAAAATCACCATTATTCTTACTACCCACCTTCCAGACCATGCTTTAATGCTACCGACTACAATCGGTCTTCTTGATTCAAAAGGTTCCATGGTTACTGGATCATGTGAAGAGTTAATGTCAACTGAACAGCTAGAAAGGATCTATCATGTTCCGCTAACTCTTACTTATCTACCTGATCTTCAACGATATACTTGTCAAATTAAGCTCTAATTAAAAACATCCCCTTGCTTTGGATAATTAATATCCAGTTTAGGGGATGTTTTTTATGCTAATTTTCACCAGCTAAAATTTGCTTTGCTTGTTTAACTGTTAAATTGTAGTGGTAGTATTTTTGATAAAATTTTTGAACTTCAGAGACCATGTTAATATTCTTCATTTCTTGGGGATGAAGAGTCTTAGCTGCCCATAAGACTTGAAGTGCTTCTTCTGCACTATAACGATCCCATGGGAAGGTCCCTTGAGGGTTTCCGTATACTTTGTTTTCGCGTACAGCCTTCAATTGACTTAGCTGACTGTTGGCACGTAACACTTTTCGCGCTTGGGCAGTAGATGTACTACCAACGATAATTACATCTGGATTCGCTTTAATCAATTCTTCAGGCGTAACTGAAATTTGATTTCCCTTTTTAGAAATAGCATTCTTTCCACCTGCTAGTTTAATCCATTCGTTAACAATTGTTTTTTGTCCGTCAACCTTGGTAAGATCTGTTGCATTAACAATATGAAGAACCGTTGGCGTTGATTTTCGGCTCTTCAAATGCTGCTTAACAAGGTTAATGTTGTTTGTTAATTCTTTATTGTATTGCCGAGCAATCTTTGGAGAATTTCCCCCTAGAATATCTGCAGTTAATGTGACCGATTTCTTTAACCCAGCAAAATCAGTATACATTGCGTTAACTGTTGGTAATTTTGCTTGACGGGATTCCTTTATTTGAGTTTGATCGGAAGCAATTACAACGTCCGGTTTTATTTTTACCAATTCTTCAACTTGAATTTGATTGCCTGCTAATGGCGCAGCAACTTTAGCAATTTTTGGATCTACCACTGTGAACCAATGTTGTTTCTTAACAAGAGGAGTAGTGGCAACTAGCTTATTTTGTCCCCCTAATAACAGCACAACCTGATTATTAGCATGCCATAAGTCAGCAACGCGGTTAACTTTCTTTGGAATCTTTATTTTCTCCCCTGTCATATCTGTTACGGTTCTTGTTGAACTAGCCATCGCCGAACTGCTAATAATACTACTAAACAGTAAAAAGATTGCTAAAAATTTCAATAATTTTTTCATTATGGTCTCCTCTATTTTATTTATATTTAATTATAGGTGAGTTAAATACAAATAAAATAAGGGTTTTTATCTAATTCCCTAATATTTTCTTACTCTTTTTCGTATTAAAATCAAAGAAAATGGAGGAATATTTTATGAAGCGAAATCTTAAATCAGCAGTATATAAACACCTAAACTTTGCTAATGATTTTCAAAATTTCTTTGATTTTCCGGATTTTCGTGAAATGAGACCAATCATCCGTGAAGCAGTTCAGCAGCTTGCTAAAGATAGCTTTTCGCAACAAGTCTTACCTGTTAAAATTGAGCATCAGGCACTTGCAATTGAGCAACAATTGGAACGGGAAACTAGAAAATATCAGCAACAAGACGGTTTCTACCCTAATCAGCAGTCTGAACTCCATAATTTAATCCGGCTCTACACAAACCTCTTACAAACGATTAGTAAACGTGAAATAATTGATCAAGAGATTGAAGATGTTATTTATGCCGCTAACCAAACTCGTGAAAGTCTCCGTAAACTAAAAAAGCTTGAAGGTTCCGGAGATTTATATGAGGATAGTCAAGATAAGGAACTTGTGCCAGGAACCTTTTATGATATTGTAACGCGACAGCTAATCCGACCTTACTTGTTAAATCCACAGGGAAAGATGATTCCGAAAAACGTTAATTACGAGGGACGCCAATTAGTAATTCAAATGATTACTTATTGCTACCGTGACTGGGATTCTTATCTTACCCACCAATACGATGAGCAATACAACATTAAAAATGAACGTGGCCTGACAAGCAGGGAGTATTACGATAAATTAGAGGAAAACGAACTGAAATATGCTGACCATGCCTATGCTGAGGTGATTGCAGATACGTTTAACGAATTTAAGAAAATTCTTGTCCCCAAATATCTTGCCACTTTCGATATTATGTCAACTAACATTGAGAAAATTCTCATCCAATATCCTCGTCTCCGCCTGCAGTTCAATCAGGTAATCGCAAACAATTTCAAGCTTGATGCCCATGGGAAAATGCACGTGATGGACGCCCCGCTCCAAGATATAAGAAATAAGTATAACTACTACCGTGAAAACTTTAGTTAGGAGATTTTAGATGATATGAAGCCCAAAATTACACCAGAAATGAAATTAGGGATGAGAGAGTTTGAAAATACCATGTTTATGCTCAAAGTAATCCCTTGTAAAGAAAATATCAACCGTTTTGCGCTTCAAGGTAACCTCAACCCAGAACGATTAGATAACATTGCCTGGTTCTTACCGGCATATCTTTCAGCCGATTTCAACCTCTTCTTTATTTTTGCTCCAAACGTCAATAATCGTTGGACAATTAGTTGCTCACAAGTTCATATTGAGAATGATAACCAAATTACAGCAATGAGCGAAACTGTTCCAACTGGTCTTGGTTTGAATGCAGTAAACGAATTGAGTCCTAGCTCCGCAATTGAATTGGTAGCTTATCTAAAAACACTCGAAGTAAATGGATTAGGTTATTTTGACGAAGAAGTTGGTAAAGAAGAAAATGTACGTTTTCAATAAACAATATATGATCGATAATTATTAGAGAGCCGATTTTTTATATACTTATTATTAAAAGACACCCTTCACCTTTGTGTGAGGGGTGTCATCATCTATTTGTTACTAAGCCGACAATTATGTTCACAAAGCAATATTAATCTCTAAACATAGATACAACTCTCTATATTCGAACTTTTACTAAAAAACCACCCATAAATTCAAATCATATGATGATTCGAATCCCTAATAACGAGCTTTATTATAAATAATCAAATAAAACAAGTATTCACGAAGTAATTTTTGATGGAGCACCTTCAAATCCATTAAAAAACTTCCCTAATGAAATTTAGACCTCTTGTTATCAACTATAAATAAAAATCAATTTAGAATGTAACTTTACCGAAAGTAATTTTGTTAATGTAGCGCTATTAATCATAAACTACTTTATATTAAAACTAACAATTATTTTATACGCATATTACAAGTTATTTAGTACGGTCGAAGGAGTATATGAACTGTATTCAAATACTCTAAATTTATTTTTGGGGTAAACGTATTATCATTTAAGAATGGAGTTAACATTTTAACTAAATTGGTTATTTTATAGCATTCTCTAAGAATATATGATATCAAAAAAGCCTATATCAATTCATTTTTCCCGTAGGTTTTTTAATAAAAATACTTAGTAAATATTAATCAACTCCTCTTAATTATTTTTAATTTTTTATTGCATTTTCTATTCTATTATCGCATAATTGCTATACATAGCTGTTTGAAACATACAATTTTATATCCTGTGATAATTATAATTCATTAATAAATTCAAAAAAATGATGAACATCAACTTTTGAAATTTTAATAAAGGAATAATAGCTATGAAAAATAAAGATTATATACATCGTGTTCCACTATTTAATGATTTATCTAATGAGGGTAAGGAGTATCTTAAAAGTTTACTACATCACAAAGCTTTTAACAAAGGGGATCTTATTTTTTCACCGAATTCACAAGATGAACTAATTATTGTTGTTTTAGGCCAAATGAAAGTTTATAAGTTGAATAAAGATGGAAAAGAACATATTATCCGAATTATTGGCGCTGGAGATTACGGTGGAGAAAATTATTTGTTCGATCTGCACAATACAACAGTTTATGGTATTGCTCTAACCAAGACTGAAGTGTGTATCCTCTATAAAGCAGATTTTCACAAACTACTAAAAATAGACCATCAAGTTGGACAAAATCTTTTAAAATTAAACGCTAAAAAATCAGTTGAATTAGAAAGACAGGCACAATTACTATCTTTTTATCGCGTTGATGTCAGATTAGTAGCCTACTTAGAAGATCTTTATAATGTTGCTTATAACGAAGAAGAAAATTCTATTACCCTCCCAATGTCGTTAAAAAACCTTGCAAGTTATTTAGGAACTAGTGCTGAAAGTCTCTCCCGTTATTTTAGGGATTTTGAAGCAAAGGGCTGGATAGAACGACATCACAGGAAAATTATTATAAAGCCAGCTTTTTGGGAGGAGTTTAAGTAGGCCTTATGCATATAACATAATTTTAATAGCTATTTATATCCTGAACGTTGATATTAACTAAATTAACATGGAAATAGAATGAATTTTGAAGCTTTTTATCATCCAATTGATTTTAATTTCTTCATAAGTAAAAAGATGGTGACCATCGAGAAAAATTTCTCGCATCACCATCTTTTTATATTTCTTCTGCTTGTTTGTATAGCTTTGAGATCACTTTTGGTGGGAAATTACTATTTTCAAGAAAATCTAGCAACTCATCACGGTTAATGCTTCCTGCTTGAATTCCACTAACAATCTCACTTGACAGTTTAGGTTCTTCTAAATTAATTTCCATTTCAGACACTAATTTGGCAATATCTTTGGTCCTTAACAATTCATAATTAGACCATCCCCGGTTCCATGGACGCCGGATATTTGTAGCAATTAATGCTAAGATTTTAATCAATGGTTCATTAGCTTTGTCCTGTTTAACACTCAGGCCATGCTCCTCGTTTAAGAATGCAACAACCTTATTGATTGCATCATTTATACTTGATAATTTAAGCCCATAATCACTCATTTTCAATTGATAAAGTGATAGGAAAGCAGCACCTTTAAGATCGTCTCCAGATAATCCATATTGGTTTGCAAGCAACTCTTCTAAATCTTGTTGATAGTTACTGATATTGGCAAATGGATTAAATTTATTGTCAATTAAGACTTCTTTTTCTGGAATATAGTATATCATTCCCTGTTGATGTTTATAAAATGAAGGAAGCCTATTTTCATCTTTAATAAGAAGTGGACTAAAGATGAAAATTTCAGGAGCAATATCAACATTCGTAAATTCTTTTTTAAAATCAATGATACAGTATTCCATGGTAATTTCGTCAAATTTATTTTGAATGTATTGATCAAATCGCTCTTTATCAATTTCGGGATTTTGCGAATGAATAATTTGGTAAGCTTGTTGTGCAGAAATAAGGCCATACAAAGCAATGAATGATTTAAGATATTCGTCCAGCATTTTATCAGTTTGTGGATCGAATACTACTGGAAGTTTCTCTGATTCACTAAATAATGAAGCGAGAAAATCCTCTATTACTTGATCATCATCTTCATCTCCGTACTCTTCCCCAAGATCGACAGGGTCTTTTTGCGTATATACAAGAATGTCATCATATTCATTATCACTAAGGATATCTTGATCTTTCAAGTACTTCGCTAGTTTTTTCAAAGAAGCCTTGATATTCGTGCGTTCTGTTTTGCCTACTCCGTGAAATTCTAGTTCATCAACACTAGTCTGAATATCAAGATTAAAAATAGTGCTTAAACGATAGGCAACCCATTCATTAAGATAAAATTGCAAGTTATCTCGATAGCGGCGAATAGTTTTAGTACTATAATTATGTTTAGCATCAGCAAGGAAAAGGTCTAAGAGTCGATTATTTGCATCTTGAATTTGTTGGATTGCATTATCAACCCCATCGGCAGTAAGTTTTTCTCCATCTACCTGACTTAATCTTCTTAACTTATTAGTAATTTCTTTTAAGTACAATTCTTCTAAATTTACGTGTTTAATGCTAAACGGTTGAGCCATTTCGATTATCCTAACCGTCTCGTCTTCACCAACATAAATCCTACCCTTTTGTTGTACCTTTTTAACCAATGATTTTGCTAAGTCTACTTCATTGACTAAGTTTTTGGCTTGTGGCTTTATGACATCTTGATAAAAATTAGTTATAGTTTTTATTTGTAAAGGGTGAATCGTTTTACCGATTTGCCAATCCCCACCGGTGGCTAGGTAATCTGCCAATGAGTCGGTAGACAACCCTAATTCTTGCCAAATTATTGCTAGTTGTTTCTCAAAGCGCTCTTTAACCGTCTGTTTATTTTTAGCATTTACATCAAATAAGACGATTGCCATCGTAGTAGCATCATTTAAGAAAATCATATTCTTTTTACGTTTAGCAGTATAGTAAGTAGCATGCCATGAAAAAAGCGGATTAGCTAAGACCATTGCCATATTCTCTTTGTTTGTTGATTTTTGATAAGTATTAAATAGCTTCTGCGCTTTCTTTTCGACGTTAATAAACACTTAGTTTCCCCCATCTCTTTCCGTAATCATTACATTTCCATCTTCTGGATTTCCATAGACTTCATAAGCACCATTCAATTTAAGTTCCCGATAGTCTTGACCAGCATAGTTTCCTTTAATCGTATACTTTCCATCTGGTAAGGTGCCAACAGGTTGGAAGAGCTCTGGTACCGGCTTTTTATCTGTGACGATAATCTCAAATTCGCCGTCTACTCCCCCGTTGCTAAATGTCAACTTTTGACTAGTATCATCATTAATAATGACAACTTCAGCTTTATCAGTAGTCTGACGTATTTCTTCTTCCATTTCTAAATTCTCCTACCTTTTTTATTTATTACATTTTACAATTATCATTCCCATTTTGCCAATTATCTTTATTGATATTCATAAAGAATAATTTGCGGTATACTATTAATAGACAATTTATTGCATTAGGGGTGCCCATAGTGCTGGGCTGAGATATGCAGTGATGCATGGACTCTAGAACCTGTAAGTTAACGCTTGCGTAGGAAAATGCACCGGACTTTAATACTCAAAGTAGGTGTATCTCCTACCTTGAGTATTTTTTATTTAAGGAGCTAATTTTATGGTACAACATCAAATTGACTGGTCACTGATCGATCGAGTTCGTACTAAAAACCCGATTGTCCTTAATCTCGCCAATTTAGTAACAATTGATAAAGTTGCCGATGCTGTTAGTGCTGTCGGCGCGTCGCCGATCATGTCTGTTGAGCCCACTGAAGCAGATGAGATGGTGATGTTAGCAAATGCCCTTTCTATCAATCTCGGAACAATTAATGAACACCAGGCAACACAAATTAGAACGGTTTTGCGAGCTGCCACGCCACTCAAACCCCTCGTTTTAGATCCGGTAGCGGTAAGTGCGATTCCATCTCGCTTAGAGTTTGCCCACTCATTGCTAAATGATTTTCATTTTGATGTTATTCGTGGTAACGCCAGTGAAATTGCTGCTTTAGTAGAAGCTGACAATACTAGTCATGGAATCGACGCTGGTAAAGTTCCTAATCAGGTTCAAATTGCCGAAACGTGTGCTCGACGTTACCATTCAATTGTAGTCTTGACTGGTGAAACTGACATAATAACTGATGGGCAAGTTATCTATGAAAATCCCTTTTCTGCCGAGATGTTAACGATGAATGTGGGTAGTGGCGACATGCTTTCTAGTATCATCGCTGCATTTTTAGGGACTACTACTAATACCTGGGATGCTTGTATTGTTGCAACGGTTTTGGTATCTGCTGCTGGAGTATTAGCTAACCGTTATTCAGTCGGACTCGGTTCGTGGCAAGTACAATTTTTTGATCAGCTTTCGATTATGGATACGAAAGCATTACTAGAATTCTTTGATGAAAGTGAGGAAGATTACCTTGATTAATGATTATCCCCAGGCTCTAACAATTGCTGGAACTGATAGTGGTGGTGGTGCCGGTATTCCAGCAGATGTAAAGACGATGCAAATGCGCGGAGTATACTCAGCAATGGTAGTCGTCGCAGTCACTGCGCAAAATACATTAGGAGTGCAAGATGCCCTGCCAATGCCTGAAAAATTAATTGATGAGCAGTTTGCCTCAATCGCTGGTGATTTGAAAATTAGGGCATGTAAAACGGGGATGCTAGCTGACCCTCTCCGCGTAAGAGCGGTTGTCCGAAATTTAAAAAAATATGATTTCGGGCCACTTATTGTCGATCCGGTCATGGTAGCAAAAGGGGGCGCAAAGTTACTTAGTGATGATGCAATTTCAATTGTAAGGGATGAACTTATCCCCCTCGCCTCCCTGGTTACGCCAAACATTCCAGAAGCTTGTGAGTTGACGGGAATCGCAATAAGGGATAAAAATGATATTAAAAAGGCTGCCCGCGAATTGCAAAAGCGCGGAGCAAAAAATATTCTCATAAAAGGTGGCCATGCAGAATCTTCAGACAAGGCTGATGATTATATTTTATTTGAAGATGGTAATGATATGTGGTTGACTGCGCCTCGTGTTAATACTAAAAATACTCACGGAACTGGTGATACAATTTCTGCATGTATTACTGCGGAAATTGCTAAGGGTCACTCCATGGAACAGGCGATTATGATTGGGAAGACATATGTTGAAAAGACGATTAGCAAGGGTATTAACGTTGGTCACGGTCATGGGCCACTTAATCACTGGGTTAAAATTGAAGGAGACGATCTAAAATGATGTTTGATCCAAAAATGTTACAAGTATACTTAGTTGGCGGAACACAAGATGTTCATAATGATGTTGTTAAATTTCTCGAAAAAGTGGAGCTAGCAATGAAGAGCGGTATCACCGCCTTCCAATATCGAGAAAAAGGAAACTCGAAGTTACGGCCTAATGAACGAGTAGACTTAGGACTAGAATTACGGACTTTATGTACGCGCTATGGAATCCCATTGATTGTTGATGACGATTATGAATTGGCTCAGCAAATAAACGCTGATGGAGTTCACGTTGGACAAAATGATACTAAAATTGAACAAGTATCTGTCGCTGTAGGTCATCAGATGTTCATCGGCTATTCCTGTAATACACCAGAACAAGTTGAACGTGCTAATACAATGGACTTTGTTGATTATATTGGTTGTGGTCCCGTTTTCCCTACAAAATCAAAGCCTGACGCTGATATTGCTATTGGTATCAATCGTCTTGAACGTTTAAACATGATTAGTGAACGTCCGGTAGTTGCAATTGGGGGTATCGATGAAGAAAATATGAATGTTGTTCACGACACTGGAGTTGCAGGTCTAGCTGTTATTTCCCTAGTCTTTGATAGCAAGGATCTTGCAGCAACTGTAAAGAAAATGAAGAATTTGTATAAATAAAAATAGCAAGGTTGGAAGAAATTTCAGCCTTGCTATTTTATTAGGGAATGTTTTTACTAAAGGTTATTTTGTCCTTGCTTTTGCTTCCTGCAACCACTTTGAAATTCCAATTGAAATTGCGACTCCAATCCCCAACGGAAGAAAAGCTGTAAAGTTAAGGTGACAAACTTCAAATAACATAAATAATGCCATTAACGGTGCCTGCTGTGACGCTGCTAAAAACAATGAGGCCCCGATAACTGCACACTGAGTTAAGGTAACAACCGGGAAGAAGTGCATATAAGGAATACCGAGAAATACTCCAATAACTGCTCCAGCGGCAATCGATGGCGTCAGTGTTCCTCCATAGCCTCCACATTTGATTGTAAATAAGGTAACTACTACTTTAGCAACTAGACCAAACAAGAGCGCTCCTAGGACCTGAGAATTGACGGTGGTCGTATTCATGGCTAATTGAGCAAGTCCCCGCCCATTTCCCATAATTTGTGGATAAAAAGCTGCAATTGCTCCTGCTGAGAATGATAAAAGTGGTAATTGCCAGAAAATGTTTTTACCCGTTGCCCGTTTACTAGAAGCTGCTTTAACTCCTTGTTTAAACCAGGTTCCGGTTACTCCAAGGATTAATCCTAGCACAATTGCTAATGGAACAGATAGCAAAGAGAAATCTCGACTCCCAACAATATAATATGGTTCGAATCCTTTTAAAATCGAACCAATCATCGTTGCAATTACTGACATGATTAAGCTAACGGAAACTGAACGGGCATTAATGCGCCGATATAAAATTTCTAAACAGAAAACAGTTCCTGTAATAGGTGCAATATAGACCCCCGCGAATCCAGCTCCAGCAGCAGCGGCGATTAATAAACGTTTATCTTCATCATTAAGGTGCAACCACCGATAAGAATTAAGCATTCGAGACCATTTCTGAGCGATAGCAGCTCCTGCTTCTCGTGGGGCTAATTCACGACCGATGGAATTCCCAGTCCCTACGAAAAAGATCTGGGTAACCACGTGAATGAATGTTTTTCTTAGCGGCATCTCTTTACCATTCAGGGCATTTTTAATGCTAACTGGATGATAATGACGTTGAAGAAAGTACCAAATAATGGTAGCGATTATCCCCCCTATTAGCACTGAGACAAATCGATGAATAGGAAAAATATTAATATTAACCGGAATTTTATTTGTCTCGTTAAAATTTAAAAAATAATGCTCTGTTAAATCTAGAATAGCGCTAAGGATCAATGAGCTAAACCCAACGACTATTCCAAGAACAACCGTTGCAATAGCTAATGGAATGTTCTTTTGCGTTTCTTTCATCTTTTCGTCTCCTCGTATTATATAAATCAACTTCCAGTTTATCACGGATGAATGTAAAAGATAACAACAATCTCTCACTATGTTGAATATTATGTAAACTAAAATAAGACCGAAGAATAAGCGCTAAACTTCTTCCTCGGTCTTATTTCTATCTCAGATTATTGTTGGACATACGTCTGTGTTTGGGGATCAAATTCAAATGTTAATTTTTGATCATTTAATTCTACAAAGATCTTTCGGTAATTTTTATCATAACCATTATGAAGCATATCTATTGTTGCTCCATTTTGCGAAGCCTTGATTTGATAAAGGTTGTATTCACCACTTTGGTAAGCAAAGTCAAGGCCATTATCTTGGTAATGGATATATGAGGCATTTTGTCCATATAAGCGGAAAGTCATTGTTTCATTAGGTTCATCACTAATATGACTTACTTCAGGGCCCCATGGAATAATCGTATTCTTTTTAACAAATAATGGTAACTTATCAATTGGCGCTTCGACTAAAATTGACCGCTTACCTGCATATTCAACACCGTTCCAAAAGTCAATCCACTCCCCTGCTGGCAAGTAGACTGCTCGCGTATTTTGGCCTTCTTGAACTACTGGAGCAACTAGTAATTCATCGCCAACCATATATTCATCGTTCATTGTCCGAACAGTAGGATCCTGATCGTAGTTTAATACTAACGGACGCATTATTCCGAGCCCATTCTTTGTCTCCTTGTAACAAAGGTCGTATAAGAATGGAATAAAACGATATCTTAACTTTAAATACTTCCGGTAGATTGAGAGCGTTGGTTCACCGAATACCCAAGGTTCTTGTGCACGGGTTCCCATTGAAGCATGATTACGATAGAGAGGACTAAATAAGGCCGCTTCAATCCACCGTGTTAGCATTTCGGCCGTGGCATCTGCACCAAATCCACCAATATCAGTTCCCGCAAAGGTAAAGCCACTCATTCCTAAGTTACATAATTGAGGAATCATCATTTGTAGATGAGGCCACAAACTTTGGTTATCACCTGTCCAGACGGTTGAATACTTTTGCGTTCCCGCATAAGCCGCCCGGGTAATGACATAAGGTCGTTTATGACTGTATTTCTTTAATCCATTGTAAGTAGCCTTTGCCATATTATGTCCGTAAACATTATGCAATTTCTTATGGGTAGAAGGGTATTTTCCGTCACTAAAGACAATATTATCAGGGATTTCACCTTCAAATGATGCTGGTTCGTTCATATCGTCCCAAATTCCAGCTGTTCCGGTATCAACAAGGTATTTACAATTATCGGCCCACCATTGTTGTACCTCTTCTCGGCCAAAGTCAGGGAAAACAGTATCGCCAGGCCAAACCTTATTAACATAAACGGTTCCATCAGGATTCTTAACAAAGTATCCTTTCTTAATTCCTTCTTTATAAATTTTATACTTTTTATCTTGCTTAACACCGGGGTCAATAATCGGCATTACTCTAAATCCTTGGTCTCTCAACTTTGAAACAAATACTTGAGGATCAGTAAACTTTTCTTTGTTCCAAGTAAATACTCGGTAACCATCCATATAGTCAATATCAAAATGGATCACATCACAAGGAAGATCATTTTCTCGCAGTTTAGTCGCAATCTCTTGAACTTTTTCAGGACTTACACTGTACCCCCAACGCGATTGCTGATAACCAAGTACCCATTTTTGTGGCAATGGAACGCGCCCAGTAAGGTAAGTATAATTTGTAACAATATCGCTCAAGTGCGGACCACCGATAATGTAATAATCAAGGTTACCAGCGACTGCGGAATAAAAGTAATAATTAGCGTTTTCTTTTCCTAAATCAAGATGGCTCCGATAAGGATTATCAAAGAAAAGGCCGTATGGATGACCGTTCTTCAAGCCTAACATGAAAGGAATAGATTTATAAAGCCGGGTAAAACTTTCTACTTGAGGTGCTGGATTATCAGTGTTCCAGTTATCGTATTCGTAGCCACGTTTATTCAAGTACCCAGTTTTATCACCAAGACCATATATCTGTTCATCAGTGGCTAAAGATTTAATTACCTCAAAATATGTCTTATCTTGGTCACTTCCACCAGCAATATCATGACCTTCGGCAGCAACTAATTTTGCATGAGCCTCATCTAGTCCACGGTCAATCGGTGTTCGCTTACCTTGATAATCAATGACTAATGGATGACCCTCCTTGTCATATACATCTATTTTCTCGTTGTCGTATATTTTTACAATTAACGCTGTCGTAGTTAATTCAAGATGGTCACCATGATCTAAGACTGTAAAATTAGTTTTAATTGTTTTATTGCCTTCAATAGCATATGATGCTCCTTTTTCATCGTGATCTTGAAATACTCGAATGATTTCAGGCGTAATAACTGATAAAACAATTGAACTGTTTTGATAATTAATCGTAATCTTTTGATCAACAATTGCATATCCACGTAATTGGTTATTCATTAAAGTCGTCCTTCCTCTTTTTTACTTTTATTGTATCGCATTTATTTTAAATGTAAACGTTTTCGTAGAGGGAGGATAACTTTTTAAGAATAAATGGGATATAATTAATTGTAATAATGAAAATGAATGAGGCTTATAAATAATGCATAAAAAAGCACAAATTGGATTCGGACTTTTTTGTTGGATTCTATTCGGAGTATTACTCTTCAATGTTTTAACTAAATCTTTATTTATTCGTTCAATTGATGCGGATGGTTTTGCCCTAACCACTCCAGTATCTGAGATCAAAACTAATATTCTAACCGAATTAACTTTTATGGGTGACCCAGTTACAGTTGGCATTATAACAATCGGCTTAATGCTTCTGTTATGGCGTCGCGGAAGAGCAACCGATAGTGTTTGGTATGGTATGTTACAATTTATCGGTTACTGTTTAGTAATATTAATCAAGTATAGCGTTACTCGTCTTCGTCCTTCCTATCGGTTAATTGATGTTAGTGGATATAGTTTTCCAAGTGGACATACCTTTTCAACAGTTATTTTTACTTTTACGATCTTAGCTCTTCTTTTACCCTATTGTAAAGTTAAGTGGCAGAAGATAATGTTAGGAATCGTCGGCGCTCTATGGATCATTATTATTATGTATTCGCGAGTTTATTTGCGGGCTCATTTTACTTCTGATGTAATTGGGGCCTTCTTCTTAGCTAGCGGATGGTGGTTACTAGCTAATAGTCAGCGCACTATTTTCTTTCATTGGTTACAAAAACCAGTCAATAAAGTCTAATTATCAAAACACTTAGCTGCAATCAATGAGCAATTATAGCTAAGTGTTTGCTGTTTTACTACTGTTTCTGGATCAACTGAGATGGCCTTTATAGAGCATAATAAAACCCTCTTTAGCGATATCCGAAGCTAAAACAGAATTAGTCCCCTTGAAAATCGTTAATTCGACTTC
>BLMQ01000141.1:0-2010 GCA_011958095.1 Lactobacillaceae bacterium
GTCAACCACCACTAACTAAAGTTAGTGGCTTGTGAGCCGAAAATCCTCGTGGATTTCAAACCACAATTTGCGTAGATACAGACAACTTGCTTGATCAACCAAGGTTGTAGTCAAGTAGTGGTCGTCTAATTACCAACGCCTTTTATGTCCCCAGGTTGCCATAGGGACAAACTTATTCACGCTAAAGTTTCCATACCCTTAGTCAGAATATTTTGTGCGGCATTATGATCTCGAATATGAAATGTTCCACAACTAGGACAAGTCCATTTACGGTCAGCTAACGTTAGTTTGTCCGTGCCATTAGTGCCCATCACAAAGCCACAATTGTGACATGTTTGGGTAGTATTTCTTGGGCTGATTGTGATAAATTGACGACCATACAGATCTGCTTTATAAGCCAACATGCCGAGAAAGGAACGCCAGCCAACGTCAGAAATACTAAGCGCTAAAGCATGATTCTTGAGCATATTCTTACTACGCAACTCCTCAGCTACCACTAAATCGTGGTTCTTGATTAGTGCAGTAGAGATTTGTTGGAGAAAATTATGTCTTTGGTTCATTACTTTGGCATGGAGTTTAGCAACTAACAAACGTTGCTTTTGGTAATTTTTACTATCTCGTAAAGAACGATGTTCTTTTTTTGCACGCCGTTGCCGTCTAGATAAAATACGCTGTTCTTTGGCTAATTTGCCTTTAATAGTGCGATAATATCGTGGATTAGGAACTGTGTTACCTTCACTATTGGTTAAGAAATTGTCAGTATTAAGATCAATTCCAATATGTCCGTGATTAGCTTTGGACACTTTAACAAAAGATTTATCTGAAGCTAGTTGCATTGATAGAAAGAAGTGATCCGCTGGATCTTTAGTCAACGTCACAGTACCAATTCTAGTCTCACACATTCTCTTCAAAAGACGTGCTTGAGAACCGGCAACACGTAACAGTCCGATTTTAGGGACTTTGACATGGCTATTATCTAGGAAACAAACTGTACCGTTAGTTAGCAACGCAGTCTTTTTCCCTGGGTATTGACAATTAGTTTGATAACGCCAGCGATAACTCTTTCGATGAAATTTAGGAACACCAGCGGTGTGGACCTTCCGAAAAGCATTCCAAGCTTTCCGGTAGTTCTGAATGGCATTAGCTTTCGTCAAACTGTCAATTCGTTTATCTTCTAAAAATTGATAGTGATTAGACATTTGTTTAGCGTTTTGACGCATAGTTAGTTGCTTAATACGATCTTGAACTGTGTCAATCGGTAACTTAACTCTGCGAAGTTGCATTAGTTCCTTACCGATCGCAACCATTTCGTTATAGATAAAGCGACTAGCGTCACTGTTAATTTTAATCAACTGCTTTTGTTGGTCACTAGGATAGCAACGCATTTTCAGGCCATAATGATATTGCATTTTCGCCATTGACTTCATTTAATGTCGCCTCCTTTATTGATATAATAATATTGTACCATATGTCAATGATAATAAATATAGAGGTAAATAAAATGAGTAAAGATAAAATCAAAGATGCAGTATATACCAGACGATATATCTATAACTTCCATTTCCATCTAATTTGGGTTACTAAATATCGTCATAAAACTTTTACTACTGATGAGTTATCAAACGAAATGAAGGACATCCTATGGCAAGTAGCCGAGGCTAATGAAATCGTAATTGAGAAAATGGAAGTTATGCCTGACCATGTTCATGTCTTAATTAGCTTTCCGCCTAGCAAGGCACCGACTAGCGCCATCAAAGCACTAAAAGGACGCAGTGCCTTCATCTTTCTCAAAAGGCATCCAGAGATTCGCAAATCACAATATTGGGGTGGACACCTTTGGTCGCCTAGTTACTACATGAGCACGTTAGGTAATATGAGTAAAGAAGTAGTCGAGAAATATATAAACGATCAAAAATACAATGAGATGAAAAAAGCTCCTCACCGAGCTTGAAGGGGCCTATCCATCCCATGACTAAAGTCACGGGATTTCCGGCCAACATTCATTAAATA
>BLMQ01000142.1:0-13105 GCA_011958095.1 Lactobacillaceae bacterium
ACCAATTTACTATCCATCTGGTAAACTCCATATTGGTAATTCATACACAACAATTGCATGTGATGCAGAAGCACGTTTTAAGCGTTTGATGGGCTATGACGTATTCTACTTAACAGGAACCGATGAACATGGCCTTAAGATTGAACAAAAGGCTGAAAAGCTCGGCATGAAGCCACAAAAATACGTTGATCAAATGGCTGCCCAAATTAAAGAGCTATGGAATAAACTTGAAATTACAAATGACAAGTTTATTCGGACAACCGATGACTACCATGAAAAAGCTATCCAAAAGATTTTCCAACAATTGCTTGACCAAGGGGATATTTACAAGGGTAAGTATACTGGTTGGTACTCGGTTGATGATGAAGAATACTTCACAGAAAGTCAGTTAGCGGAAGTTTACCGTGATGAAGACGGTAATGTGATCGGTGGAAAAGCGCCATCAGGTCATGAAGTTCAATTAGTTGAGGAAGAATCATACTTCTTTAAGATGAGCAAGTATGCTGACTGGTTAATGAACTACTATAAGGAACATCCTGATTTTATCGAACCACAATCACGGATGAATGAAATGATTAATAACTTCTTAAAGCCAGGACTAGAAGATCTTGCAGTTACGCGAACATCATTTACCTGGGGGGTTAAGGTTCCTAGTGACCCTAAGCACGTGGTATACGTATGGATTGATGCATTATCAAACTATATTACTGCGCTGGGATATGGTAGTGATGATGATAGTCTTTTCAAAAAGTACTGGCCTGCTGATGTTCACATGGTAGGAAAAGAAATTGTTCGTTTCCATACGATTTACTGGCCAATCATGCTTCATGCGCTTGGCTTGCCATTGCCAAAACACATCATCGGTCATGGCTGGTTAACAATGCGTGACGGTAAGATGTCGAAATCAAAGGGAAACGTTATTTATCCTGAAACTCTTGTTGATCGTTACGGTCTTGATGCCACACGTTACTACTTATTGCGGGCAATGCCATTTGGTAATGATGGCGTCTTTAGTCCAGAAGACTTTGTTGATAAGGTAAACTATGACCTTGCTAACGATCTAGGAAACTTGCTCAATCGGACTGTTGCGATGATTAATAAGTATCAAAACGGTAAATTGGTTGGCACTAATGATGCAACTACTGATTTTGATGCTGATTTAGAACAAACTGCTAGTGATGTAATCGCTGAGTACAAAGAATTAATGGATAAAACACGATTTGCTGAAGCGTTGGCAGCTGTTTGGAAGTTGGTTAGTCGTGCTAACAAGTACATTGATGAAACCGAACCATGGGTATTAGCAAAAGATGATAGTAAGAAGGATGTATTATCAGATGTGATGACCCATCTAGCAAAGAGTTTGCGGATTATTGCGGCCTTAATTCAACCAATTATGCCGAATGCACCAAAACAAATTGTTGAACAACTTGGAATTGAAGGGACTGACTTATCATTAACCAATCTACAATTTAATGATTTCCCAGCAGAAGCTCAGGTTGTCGCCAAAGGAACTCCAATCTTCCCACGATTGGATGTAAAGGCCGAGGTTGAATTTATTAAGAGCAAGATGACAGCAAACGAAAAGAAGAAAGGAAGAAAGGCAATGGCTGAAGCAAAAGAAAAAGCCCAAGAAGCAGCACAAGAAGAGAAAATAGATGGCAAAAAGCCAATTCGGATTGATGTCTTTGACAAAGTTGAATTGAAAGTGGCTCAAATCACGGCTGCCGATCATGTAGAAGGTGCTGATAAGCTTCTAAAATTCCACATGGATGATGGAACAGAAGAAGGTCGTCAAATCCTTTCTGGAATTGCTAAATGGTATCCAGATCCTTCTGTTTTAGTAGGTAAGAAAGTTTTGATTGTTGCTAACTTGAAACCACGGAAAATGCGGGGCGAATTAAGCCAAGGAATGCTTTTGTCTGCTGAAAAAGGCGGTAATGTTCAAGTAGTAACTGTTCCTGACAATTTAGTACCTGGAATGGGCGTTGAATAAAGTGAGTAATCATCAACACCAGCAATTGGTTTATGATTCCCATACCCACTTAAATGACGATGCGTTTTATGATGATGTGCCTGCCTTTATTAACCGTGCTGCTCATTATGGCGTGACGGAGATGAATATTGTTGGCTCAAACCAACTATTGAATACCCGTGCTTTAAAGTTGGGACACCAGTTTGATAACCTTCATCCAATTATTGGTTGGCATCCAGAAGATATTGCTAATTGGAATAGCGAAACCAAAAAAGAGTTACGTCAACAATTAGCGGATCCCTTAGTCGTGGGGATTGGAGAGATTGGCTTAGATTATTATAATGATGAGCATTCTCCTCACAAGCGGCAACAAGAAATTTTTGCTGAACAGCTTGAGTGGGCGCGAGAACTTAAATTACCTGTCTCAATTCACTGCCGGGATGCATTAGCTGATACGTATGATATTTTGCATAATGCTCACATCGATGAATTTGGTGGCGTTATGCATAGTTTTAACGGGACACCAGAATGGGCAGAGAAATTTATGGATCTTGGGATGATGATTTCTTTTAGTGGTGTCGTAAGCTTCAAAAATGCGACAGAAGTTCATGAAGCCGCATTAGTTGTACCCTTGGAAAAGATGATGGTTGAAACAGACGCTCCTTACCTAACGCCACTCCCATATCGAGGAAAGCAAAATGAACCCGGTTTTACTAAATTTACGGTGGATGCAATTGCAGATTTAAAGCAAGTTGATGCTGGTAAAGTGGCATATAAAACATTTACGAACGCCCACCGCTTATTTTTGGAAAATGAAGAAAGAGGCCTATGATTAGAATAAAAGAAGTTATAGTTGTTGAAGGTAAAGATGATACTAAGCAAATTTTAAAAGCAGTTGATGCAGATACATACGAAACAAATGGATCCGCAATTTCAACAGCTGACTTGGCAAAGTTGAAAAAGTTACAAGCAAGCCGGGGCCTAATTGTTTTTACTGATCCGGACTTTAACGGCGAGCGGATTAGAAAAATAATCAGTGAAGCCATCCCTGGAGTTAAGCATGCTTTTATTAAACGTAAAGATGGTGTGCCAACTGAAGCTCACGGTAGCTTAGGGGTTGAGCATGCAATGTCCGCAGTTATAAAGTCAGCTTTAGAGCACCTTTATACCCAAACAGCGACACCCCAGCAAGTCTTTACGCGCGAAGATTTGCAAAAATGGGGATTAACAGGTCAAGCAGATTCACGAAAACGGCGTGAAAAGTTAGGGCAATTACTTGGAATCGGCTATGGAAATGGAAAGCAATTGATTCACCGTCTAAATATGTTTCAAGTTGACCGCGCAACATTTGAACAAGCAATTAAGCAAATAAATCAGGAGGAAGATCATGAGTAATTCACCAGAAATTGGTAGTCGAACACGTACCCGCGCGATAATGGAAAAGTACGGGATCCACACAAAGAAAAGTTTCGGTCAGAATTTCCTTACTGATTTGAATGTCTTAAAAAATATCGTTGAGGCGGCGGATATTACAGATAATGACAATGTAATTGAAATTGGTCCCGGTATTGGTGCTTTAACGGAGCAATTAGCACAAGCCGCAGGAGAAGTTTTAGCCTTAGAAATAGATCAGGATTTAATTCCGGTTCTAAAAGAAGTATTATCACCATATGATAATGTAAAGGTGATTAATCAAGATGTCCTTCAAGCTAATTTGCCAGAATTAATCAAAAAGGAATTTAAAGATCCTAGTCGACCGATTAAGGTGGTTGCTAATCTTCCTTATTACATTACGAGTCCCATTTTAATGAATTTACTGGCTAGTCCTGTTGAGTGGGCAACAATCTGTGTAATGATGCAAAAGGAAGTTGCTCAGCGACTCACAGCTAAACCAGGAACTAAACAATATGGTGCCTTGACATTAGCGATTGAATACCAAATGCAAGCTAAAATTGCTTTTGATGTTTCACGGAAGGTATTCGTGCCGTCACCTAATGTTGATTCAGCAATTGTTGTATTAACGCCACGGACAAATCCACTTCCAGTTCAGCCTTTTGATAAGCAAAAATTATTTGGCTTTATTCGGGGATGCTTTGCTCATCGTCGCAAGAGTCTTTGGAATAACTTGCAAAGTGTAATTGGTAAAGATCCAGCAGTAAAAGAGAAAATGACTGCTGTCTTGGCCCAGTTGGATATTTCACCGCAAATTCGTCCAGAAAAGCTAACCCTTGAACAATTTATTGAACTCGCGAATGCTCTTCATCAACAAAATCTCTTGTAAAAGATGGTTGACCGTTATAAAACATTATGGTACAATTTTGCCTTTTGTGTAAAAAAAGAGTATGCTAGTCTACAGTGAGGTGAAGGAGTCGTGCCTAATAGCATTGTAGAAATTAAGAAGAAGCTAGATGAACGGATTGGCGAGCATGTTTTAGTAAAAGCGCAAGCTGGACGTAAACGTATTACCACCCATCACGGTATTCTAAGTAAGACTTATCCTGCAGTATTTGTTATTCATTTGAATGATGAACAAGGAACATTGGATCGAGTTTCCTATAGTTATACTGATTTGTTAACACGAAATATTTCAATTGCCTTCGATGAAGCAGAATAAGCTGATAAAAATTAAAATTCATATTTATAAAATAATAGGAGTGAGTAAAAAATACCTTTCAACTGGAAGGCAGTTTTTACTCACTCCTTTTGCTTTAAGAATAGTTAGGAAACAGTAGTTGCATGGATTATAGTTCCGTTAGTATAATTTAACTAACTAAATTATTACAGATAAGGAGGGTTGCCGGATGATAGTTACAGAAAAAGCACCAGCAAAATTGAATTTGAGTTTAGACACGCCGATGCGATATTTTGATGGTTCTCCTCAATGGAATATGGTAATGGTTTCGGCAGACCTGGCTGATTATGTAACTGTTGAGACCCACCGACACCCGACAACAATTAAAGTTTATACAAATAGTGGCTTTTTGCCTAATGACCAACGTAATCTAGCATACCAAGCAGCTCATATTTTACGCAGTCGTTTTCATTGTAAAGATGGCGTTACAATTCGGATTAAGAAGCAAATTCCGGTTGCTGCCGGATTAGGTGGTGGCTCTTCGGATGCAGCGGCAGTTTTACGAGCATTAAATAGTATTTGGCGGTTGGACTTGAGCTTATCAGAGCTAGCAAAAATCGCATTAACAATTGATTCTGATGTTCCATATTGTATATATAACAAATTAGCTCACGTTACTGGGCATGGTGAAAAGATTGAATTATTACCACCACAGCCTCACTATTGGGCCGTGATTGCAAAACAAAAGATCAGTGTTTCCACACCGCAAATTTTACGGCAAATTAATTATGAAAAGCTTCATCATCTTAACAATGAAGCTTTACTTGCAAATCTAAAGGAAGAGGATTGGCAAGAAGCGACAAAATATATGGGAAATGTTTTAGAGCCTTTAACGATGAAGTTTTATCCAGAAATCGGTCGTTTGAAGAATAAGATGAAAGAATTGGGGGCCGATGTTGCCCAGATGAGCGGGACGGGACCAACTGTCTTTGCAATCTGCCATACAGAATCGCGAGCAAAACGGATTCAAAATAGTATCCGAGGATTTTGTCGCGATGTTCATGTTGTAACTTTGCTTTGATTATATTTAAGGACAAGAGGATGGAAAGAAGTAACTTTCTCTCTTGTCCTTTTTATTTTTATGTTGCAATCCCGCATAAAGTTCGCTATTATATTCATTGTTCTAAATAGTAATGATTACGATTAAAGAGAGGGAAAGAATGAAAAAATATATTATCGGTATTAGTAGTATTATTGCCTTGTTAGTTATAATTCTTGGTTTATCCTTTGTTCCGTGGAAATCGATGGGGAAAAGTCAAAAGCCAATTAGAGTGGTAACTGGGTTGAATTTCTATGGTGAAGTAGCACAAAAAGTAGCGGGTGATCATGGCCAAGTAATTTCGTTTATTGATAATGCGTCGGTTGATCCTCATGATTACCAACCCAATACTAAGCAAGCCCAGCAAGTTGCTAAAGCCAATGTAGTAATTGAGAATGGCCTCGGCTATGATAGCTGGGTAAACAAACTTGTTAAATCAAGCAGTAATCGTAACAAAATTAAGATAATTGATGTGGCATCTTTAACCGGCAAGAAAGATGGCGACAATGAGCATATTTGGTACGCACCTGAGACGGTCGAAAAGTTAGCAAATGATCTTGCAACTCAATATGGTAAAATTGATCCGCAACATGCTGAGGATTACCAAAGAAATGCACGCAAATATTTAGCTTCTCTTCAACCGCTTAATGAAGAAATTGCGAAAGTAAAGCGCCAGGTAAATCCTAATAATAATCGCGTTGCAGTCAGTGAACCAGTTTTTGATTATGCCTTAAAAAATGCTGGTTATCAAATTATGGACAAGCATTTTGAAAAAGCAGTTGAAGATGGGAATGATCCATCGCCAAAAGATATTGAAGAAATTCAACAAGCAATCATTAATCACCAAATTGCCTTCTTTGTTGATAATTCACAGACAAGTGATAAAGTTGTTGATAATTTAGTTAAACTTGCCCATGAACATGATGTGCCAGTATTAAAGGTAACGGAAACAAAGCCGAATGGGGATGACTATATGCAGTGGATGCTCAAGCAATACCAAGCATTGTCTCGCATTCAACAAAAGGAGAATTAAGAAGATAATGGCAGTTGTATCAGTTGATGATTTAACGATCGCTTACGGAAACCATACTGTAATCGATCATTTAAGCTTCTCCATTAATGAAGGGGATTTTCTCGTCGTAGTTGGTGAAAATGGGGTCGGAAAAACGACTCTTGTTCGCTCGATGCTTGGTTTTTTAAAACCGAAAAGCGGGACAATAACTATTCCGCAAAGTACACGCCTTGGCTACGTTCCTCAGTTTCGTAATATTGATGAGGAATACCCACTATCTATTCGCGATTTTGTTGCTTTAAATACTAAACCACGCCTTTTACCATGGCTAACTAAAAGCGAACGAAACCGCGTTGAACAGATGATTCGGGAAAATAACCTAACAAAGATTGCTGAGCGGCCCCTTGGTTTAGCATCAGGTGGTGAGAAACAACGAGCATATCTTGCTCAGGCATTATTACCTAATCCTAACCTCCTTATTCTGGATGAATCGACTGCGAGTCTGGATAATGAAATGAAGTATGAATTGCTAGATCTTGTAACCCGTTTTCAACAAAATGGTTTAAGCGTAATGTTTATTACTCATGATTGGGATTTAGCAGAACAATATGGGACCCGTTTCTTGTACCTTTCTCCCGGTTCTTATTCCACTGGGCCAATTAATGAGTTACCCAGTCCGATAAAGGGGGATAAAAAATAATGTTAACTTTAAGTTTTATGCGTCATGCATTTATCGCTAGTACGTTTATTGCGATTATTTGTGGGATTATTGGAGTCTTTGTCGTTGCACGAAATTTATCATTTTTAACACATACCTTGTCTGAAATTGGGTTTGCTGGTGGTGCTTTTGCCGTTTTTGCTGGATGGCCAGCACTAAATGGAATGATTTTGTTTACCATGTTAAGTTCAGTTATTGTTGGACAAATGAGTATAAAAGAATCACGACGAGAAGCCGTTATTAGTGCTGTTTCGGCACTATTCATTGGCTTAGGGATCCTTTTCTTATCTTTAAGCAGTCAGTCAGCTAGCTCAGCAACGAGTATTTTATTTGGTAGTGTAGTTGGAATTAGTTTGAATGAGGTCTGGCAGCTTGTCTACCTTTCCATTCTTGTTTTGATCATCTTGTTGTTGATGTATCGCCGCCTTAAATTTGACTCCTTTGATGCGATTGGTGCGCAAGTCAGTGGGATAAATCAAACAGTGATTTCTGTTGTTTTTCTTTTACTGCTTGCTCTAAGTGTTAGTGTCGCTGCTCAGATTGTCGGTTCTTTGCTAATTTTTATTCTCCTAACGTTACCTGCTGCTAGCGCTAAATACTTTACGCATGGCGTCGCGCGGATGATCATTTTAGCAATTTTATTTTCACTGTTAGGAACATGGCTCGGTCTCTTTCTTGGTTATTTGACAGACTGGCCAGTCAGCTTCTTTATCGCAGTAATTGAAGTTGTTATTTATGCTGTAGCTTTGATTTATAGTAAATTTATTGAATCAAATTGATTTTATTAAAGAGAGCTGTGGCATCTGGTAGGTTAAAACAGTATAGTAGAATAATGACCTTCATCGCCCGGTAAAGCCGAACGTTGGAGGTCTATTTTTGTTTGCGGGAGCTCTTAGAGGTTAGTTTTGCGTCGAAAAATGAAGATGCGAGAGATTTCTCCCGTGCGCCATTTTTTCTCAGTAAATGCTAAATTTTTGCCGAAAAGCCGAACATTTTATGTTAAAATCAATGTTAATTAATCCTTTTTGAAAGGCAGAGAAAGAACATGAAAATTAGACGGAGTAACCGATTGGTGGACATGACACGTTACTTGCTTGAACATCCGCGATCATTAGTATCGTTGAAGTTTTTCGGAGAACGTTACGACTCAGCTAAGTCATCAATCAGTGAAGATTTAGGGATTGTTAAACATACCTTCCAAACTTGGGGACAAGGACGATTAGAGACAATTCCTGGTGCAAGTGGTGGGGCAGTATTAACACCATTTTATTCTAAAGAAAATGCTCAAGCGGCCATTAATAACTTGGTTGACCGAGTTAATGATGATTCACGTTTGTTACCAGGTGGCTATGTTTACTTATCGGATTTAATCGGCCAACCGGAAATCTTACGGCAGATTGGTAAGTTAATCGCTACTCAATATGTTGATGCTGATGTTGATGTTATTATGACAGTTGAGACTAAAGGAATTCCAATTGCGCAAAGCGTTGCAATGTATATGAATAAACCATTTGTTATTGTTCGTAATAGTTCACACATTACTGAAGGACCTACTGTAAGTGTTAATTATGTTTCTGGCTCCGTCCAACGGATAAAGAAGATGGAATTGTCCCGTCGTACATTATCAGCTGGGGCGAATGTCTTGGTTGTTGACGACTTTATGAAGGGCGGCGGCACAATTAACGGGATGAAATCTTTGATTAAAGAATTTGATGCTAACTTGGTTGGAATCACTGTCTTTGCAGAAGGGCGTCCAGTAAACGGACAACGGTTAGTCGATAACTGTACTTCACTAATCAAAGTGGAAACTAAAGATGGCACGGAGAAGAAAATTGCAGCACAAGCAGGAAGCTTCATGGAAAACGTGTTTGATAAGAAAGTAGAGAATTAGGAAATGACAAAACGTAATGCAATTATTTTAGCTGCTGGTAAAGGTACACGGATGCGCTCAAAGTTATACAAAGTTTTACACCAAGTTTGTGGTAAGACAATGGTTGAGCATGTTTTAACCCAATTGGAAAAGGCCAAGATTGATAATATTATTACGATTGTTGGTTTTGGGGCAGAGACAGTTGAACAACAATTGGGACACCGCACTAAGTATGCTCTTCAGGAACAACAACTTGGAACTGGGCATGCCGTAATGCAAACGAAAGACCTTCTTGCAAATGAAGATGGTGAAACTATTATTGTTAGCGGTGATACTCCATTATTTACCGCTGAGACTTTTGAAAAGCTCTTCGAATATCACGAACAACGGCATGCGGCAGCCACTATTTTAACTTCTATCGCTCCTGACCCAACTGGTTATGGTCGGATAGTTCGAAATGATGTTGGAATCGTTGAACGCATCGTCGAACAAAAAGATGCCACTGTTCAAGAACAGGCAATTAAGGAAATTAATACTGGGGTTTATTGTTTTGATAACAAGAAACTATTTGCAGCCCTTAGCAAGATTACGAATGATAATGCGCAGGGTGAGTATTATTTAACTGATGTTATTGGCATCTTAAAACAAGAAAATGAGATTGTAACAGCCTACAAGATGGATAACTTTGATGAATCAATGGGGGTAAATGACCGAGTTGCTCTTGCACGCGCAAACAAGGTAATGCGTAACCGGATTAATACTCATTGGATGCGTGAAGGGGTTTCAATGATTGATCCTGAAACAACTTATATTGATGCTGATGTTAAGATTGGTCGTGATACCGTTATTGAAGGCGGCGTTGTAATCAAGGGTCATACAGAAATTGGTAACGATTGTTATATCGGTGCTGGTTCACGGATCACTGATTCCAAGATTCATGATGGGGTTAAAATTATTTCTTCTACCCTTCAAGAAGCAGAAATGCACAATGGCAGTGATATTGGTCCTAATAGCCATCTCCGTCCAGAAGCCGAAATTGGCGAAAATGTTCACATTGGTAACTTCTGCGAGGTCAAGAAGGCTTACATTGGTGAAGGAACAAAGGTTGGGCACTTGACTTATATCGGTAACGCTACTTTAGGTAAGAATATTAATGTTGGCTGTGGTGTAGTCTTTGTTAACTACGATGGGACAAATAAGCACCATACCAATGTTGGTGACCATGCCTTTATCGGTAGTAACAGTAACTTAGTGGCTCCAGTTAATATTGCTAAAGATTCATTTGTGGCTGCAGGTTCGACCATCACAGATAGTACGGAACAATATGATATGGCAATTGCGCGGGCACGGCAGGTTAATAAAGAAAATTATGCTAAGAAGCTCCCGTGGTAACTTGCTTTTTGCCTCACTAATTTATATTATGTAAGTGGTAGTAGTATAACTTTTATTAATCAGCGGAGGACCTAATGACACAGCAATATTTTGATCAAAATTTAAAAATCTTTGCGTTAAATTCAAACCGTCCCTTAGCAGAAAAGATTGCTAAGCATGTCGGTGTTGATTTAGGAAAATTATCTGTTAATCGTTTTAGTGATGGTGAGATCCAAATTAATATTGAGGAAAGTGTGCGGGGAGACAATGTTTATGTCATCCAGTCGACTTCTGCCCCAGTTAATGACAACTTAATGGAGTTGTTAATTATGGTAGATGCGCTTCGCCGTGCTAGTGCCAAGACGATTAATGTGGTGATGCCATACTATGGTTATGCCCGTCAAGACCGGAAAGCACGGAGCCGTGAACCAATCACTGCTAAGTTAGTTGCTAATATGTTGCAAAATTCCGGTGTTGATCGGATTATTGCACTTGATCTTCATGCCGCACAAATTCAAGGGTTCTTTGATATCCCTGTCGATCATTTGATGGGTGCTCCTCTTTTAGCAGAGTATTTTATCAACCAGGGTGTTGCTGAAAATGCAGTTGTTATTTCTCCTGATCATGGTGGAGTAACACGGGCACGAGCACTTGCTGAGTTCTTAAAGTCGCCAATTGCGATTATTGATAAACGGCGTCCACGGGCGAACGTTGCTCAAATCATGAATATTATTGGGGACGTTAAGGGTAAGAAGTGTATTATGATTGATGATATGATTGATACTGCAGGAACTATTAGTTTAGGTTCGCAAGCATTGATAGATGCAGGAGCAGAAGAAGTCTACGCATCATGTACTCATGCGGTATTATCTGGCCCAGCAATTGAACGTTTACGTAATGCACCGCTTAAAGAAGTGGTTGTGACGGACTCAATCCAATTACCAAAGGAAAAACAAATCGATAAAATCAAGCAGGTATCAGTTGCGCCACTAATTGGGGATGCAATCAAACGGATTAACGAAAATCGTCCTGTTAGTCCATTATTTAAGCAAGTATTCCAAAGTGCACAATTGGAAAAGTAATAATACTTAAGTAAACTGAATTTAGTAAATAAAGTGAGGTCGGAAGGAAAATAGTTTCGTTTTCTTTCGGCTTTTCTTGTTTCCCATTTCTGTGTTTAAAAGAAGATAAAGATTTAGGAAAGACAAACAGTCATTATCAATTCATGTTATAATACGATGTGAAATAAGGAGGAGAAAAATGACAACAATTAAGTTTTTCAAAAAAGCAATGGTTGGAACAGCGGCAGTCGCTACTGTCTTTGCCCTAGCTGGTTGTGGTAAACAATCTGCGTCAAGTAGTGATACGAGTTCTTCCAGCACATCGTCGTCTGTCCGTTCTTCCGAAAGTAAAGCTTCAAAGGCTTATCGTACAGCTAATAAGCTTATCCAAAATCATGATTATGAAGGAGCATATGAACAATTAAGCCAATTAAACGATCATGATGCTCAAACGGAAGCACTTGCTGATGATTTACAAAGCTATATGGATGCCCAAAAAGCATATGAAAATGGCGATTATGATGGTGCTAAGAACAATTTGAAATCACAAAAGTCTACTAGTCCGGCAATGCGCAATGCATACGCTGACTTACAAAGTAAAGTAAGTTCTGCACAAGGTTCTACTAGTTCTCAAACTTCATCATCTACTAATAGCAAGCAAACAATTAAGCAGTCCAGTTCTACAAGCTCAGCAACCCAACAATCATCCTCTGCTGCTAACCAGGCTGCATTCGATGCAACTAGTGATAATGTAGTACAACAATTTGCTAACAAGATGGGCTTTAGTGGCTCCCAAGGTTACCAAATTATGCCAACTGGTAAGACTGGTAATGTTTATAAATTTGAAGTACGTCAAAACAATAGCGATAACACTGTTGCTAACTTAATCGGTATTTACCAATACAATAGCCAAACTGGAGCGGTAACAAAGATCGCTTAATATATAAAAGATGACAAAAAATAAAAGCAAGAGGTGTAACTTTTTCGAAAGTACGCTTCTTGCTTTTTATCTCTGTTTTACTTAAGAACATATTCTTCAATCGCTTTGCCAACTCCATCATGATTATTATCAGCGGTTGTTACGTCAGCGATCTTTAAGGTGCCAGGAATTGAGTTTCCCATTGCTACTCCCAAGCCAGCAAATTCGATCATTGAATCATCGTTTTGCGCGTTACCGAGAGCCATTACTTCTTCTTTTTTAATTCCTAGTTCTTTACTAAGTAATTGAAGGGCATTTCCTTTACTTGCTTGTTTATTCATGAATTCCAAATAAAAGTCTTCGCTGCGGACAATTGAAAAGCGATCACGCATTTCTGCCGGAAGCTCTGTCCATGCTTTGTCAATTTGTTCTTTAGTATCAACCATCATTGCTTTGGCGATAACGTATTGATCTTCATGCCGCACCTTTGAAGAACTTTCCAAAATGCAAG
>BLMQ01000143.1:0-9673 GCA_011958095.1 Lactobacillaceae bacterium
GTTCTTGTTATGATGGCCGGTCAATTGACAGCTTTAGGATTTATTCCATGGTTGAGTAAGACTGTTGGTAACTTGCTTCACGGTATGAACTGGATTTTAGTATTAGTGATCTTAATTATTGCTTACTTCTACTCACATTACCTATTTGCTAGTTCTACTGCTCACGTAACTGCAATGTATAGTGCATTCTTAGCTGTTGCTATTTCAGCTCATGTTCCACCAATGCTTGCAGCTTTGATGCTTGGTTTCTTCGGTAACTTAATGGCATCTACTACTCACTACGCTTCTGGTCCAGCTCCTGTTCTCTTTGGTTCAGGTTATGTTCCACAATCGAAGTGGTGGTCATTAAACTTTGTCCTTGGTATTTTCTACCTTGTCGTATGGATCGGTATTGGTAGTCTTTGGATGAAAGTTATTGGTATGTGGTAAAAATTTATCTTAAAAGAAAACTACTTGGTGAAATTTGCCAAGTAGTTTTTTTGTTAGGCTAAAGATGAATACAAGCATTATAAGAATATTCAGAATCTTAATTGCAAATGAATACTTAATTGACGTAAGATAAAGATATTATTTCGACATAGAAAGGGTTAAGACGATGAATACTCGTGATTTGCAATACTTTGCCATGCTAGTTAAATTAAAAAATTATACGCAAGTAGCAAAGTATTTTAATGTTTCTCAACCTAGTATTACCCAGGCAATTCGTCGCCTTGAGCAAGAATTTGACACAAAGTTAGTGCGCAAAGATCGTGTTCATAGGGATGAAATGATTACGCGCAGTGGGCAGTTACTATATGAAAAAGCGTTGGCGATAAACAAAAAAATAGACATTGCCCATCAAGAAATAGCACGGTCTGATCAGCGACAAATAAAATTCGGTCTTCCGCCAATTATTGGAAAAATGTATATTTCACATATTATCGGCAATCTTTCTAAGCAGCTTCTTCAACGAATAAAAATCGTTTCTGTGGGGTCGCATGAATTGCTAAGTGAATTACAAGCAGGAAAGATCGATATTGCCATGCTGGGTTCGATTGCACCAATTGATCAAACCGGTATTTTTGCAGAATTAATAACTGCGCGACCATTTAGTATCATCGTAAGTGCTGATCATCCGCTTGCAAAGAAAAAGGCGGTTAGTTTTCAAGACTTAACGAATGAAATCTTTATTAATTATGACCAGCAATATGTGCATAAAGCTGCCTTCCAAGCTTATTCTACCTATGCCCAAATTAATCCACAAACGGCAATTTATAAGGTGCCAAATGTTTCCTGGATTAAAGAGTTAGTGCGGCAAAATAAGGGAATTAGTTTGATGGTGAAAGATGCGGTAAAGGATGAACCAGGAATTGTCGCCCTCGATATTAAAGACCCAATTCCGGAAAAATTTTTTATTTCGCTTGCCACACGGGAGGATTACATTTTAAGCGATGATGAGCAGCAATTAATCACTAAATTAAAAGAAATTACTCCCGTCGCTTGACAACCGCCGTATAATTAAATAGTTAAGAGAATTGATAAGAGGAGCTTGATGGGTTTTGAGTAAGGATAAAGAGATCTCAGCGAATGATTTTGAGCCGACTGAACATTTGTCTGATAAGCATCATATGGCGATTCCATGGCATGACTTTTTTACAAATGATAATTTCACCCCTGCGTATGAGGCTAATTTAGTAGAACGAGCAGCGATTGTCGGGCGAATTGGATTAATGATGCTTTCTTATGGAACGGGGGCATGGCGAGTCCGTGATTCAATGAATACAGTTGCCCGGACGTTGAAAATGACTTGTTCAGTCGATATTGGGTTAGTTTCCCTCGAATATACTTGTATGGATGCCCACCATAGTTACACGCAGGCAATATCTTTGCCAAGCACAAGCGTAAATACGACAAAACTTTCGCAGATGGAACGATTTATTAAAGAATTTGACCAGAATGGGAGTGAGATGACAATTGGAGAAATCCACTCCCGTTTGGAGGAAATTGCCCACTCAAAAGGGAATTACGCTCCTTACCAAGTAGGATTAGCAGCCGCGCTAGCATGTAGCGCCTTCGTATTTCTGCTGGGGGGTGGACCAGTTGAAATGTTTTGTAGTTTTATCGGGGCTGGCCTCGGAAACTATGCCCGCCGCAAGATGATTGACCATCACATTACCTTATTTGCGGGAGTAGCGGTCGCGGTTGCAGTTGCGTGCCTTTCTTACCTGCTGGCTTTAAGTTTGATGCAATTAACATTTAATGTGAGTTCGCGTCATGAAGCAGGGTATATTGGCGCAATGCTGTTTATTATTCCAGGATTTCCGTTCATTACTAGTGGACTTGATATTTCAAAACTTGATATGCGGTCCGGGCTTGAACGAATGACCTATGCAATCGCAATTATTACAGTTGCTACCTTGGTCGGGTGGATTGTAGCATTAATGGTTAACCTGCGTCCTGAGAATTTTCAAGCATTGCCGCTATCTGCATTAATGCTCTTTTTACTCCGGCTGCCCGCCAGCTTTTGTGGGGTATTTGGCTTCTCAATAATGTTTAACAGTACGCCTAAAATGGCAGCTATTGCCGGTTGTATTGGGGCGATTGCTAATACTTTACGTTTAGAATTAACGGACTTGACCGGAATACCGGCAGGGGCAGCCGCATTTTTAGGGGCGTTAGTTGCTGGGTTATTGGCATCGATTGTTAAACGTAAAATCCAATATCCGCAAATTTCAATCACGGTTCCGTCGATTGTTATTATGGTCCCGGGACTTTATATGTATCGGGCAATGTATAATATCGGTTTAACTTCGATTAGTGTAGGAACGCTTTGGATGACCAAGGCGCTGATGATTGTTGTATTCTTGCCAATGGGATTGATCGCTGCTCGTATTCTTACAGATTCTAAGTGGCGACATAATGGATAGGGGATTACGAACATGATTGCAGAATATCCGCCAACGCTCCTGGCAGAGGTAAAAGAAAAAACGAAGGATCGGCAATTAACAGGTTTTACTCCAGGTCAAGGACCGCTTAATCCAGATTTGATGTTAGTAGGAGAGGCTCCTGGTCGTCACGAAGAAAAGGTAAATATTCCTTTTTCTGGTGCTTCCGGTCAAGAACTAATGAAGTTTATTGAATCAATCGGATATTCGCGTTCAACCGTTTATATTACCAGTGTAGTTCGTCAACGGCCTTATAGTATTAAGAAGGCAATTGATAAGAAAACAGGTGAAGTAATTGAAAAAAGGCCTAACCGGACGCCAACTAAAAAAGAAGTCTTAGCATTTGCTCCTTTGTTTGATTGGGAACTGGCTCAAGTTAAGCCGAAAATTATTGTTACGCTTGGCAATACGGCTTTACAACGGCTGCTTGGTAGTCAGGCTAATATTGGTAAGCTTCATGGACAACTTCTCCACGAAAAAATTCAACGGACTAATGATGCGCATGGTGGTTATGAGTTGACGACTGACAAGCATTGGATTATGCCGATGTATCATCCGGCCGCAGTACTCTATGCCCGCCGATTGGAGCCTACTATTAAAGCTGACTGGCAACAGTTAGGGCAGGACATTAAGAAAATGAAAAAATAACCATTATACTTTTTATGCCTAAGGTCGTATAATGGAAAACAGTTTGTAATTTAAGAGGATGGGACAACGCACTTAGATGCTCTGTTCCATCCTCTTTAGTACGTAGAGAATTAAGGGAGATGAAAAAGTGGAATTACAACAACGACGAACAATTGTTACTGGTGCGTTGTTACTATCTAACATCATGGCGGGGATGGATGGTACGATTGTAAATACGGCCTTGCCAGCTATTACCAGTGACCTTCATGGGTTGCAATATATGGGGTGGATCATCGCAACTTTTCTTTTGGGAATGGCTGTTGCAACCCCATTATGGAGTAAGTTTGGTGAGCATAAGGGAAACAAGCAAGCCTATATTACTGCTACCTCCATGTTTTTAGTCGGAGCCATCTTTCAAGGATTAGCCCCTAATATTTTATGGTTTATTATTGCGCGAACTGTAATGGGAATTGGTGCTGGAGGAATGAATACAATCCCGTTTATCGTTTTTGCTGAATTGTACGACAACCTAAAAAAACGAGCTCAAGTATTGGGAATTGCCAGTGCTTGTTTTGGAACTGCTTCGATTATTGGTCCCCTCCTCGGTGGATGGATTGTTGACGCGTTGAGCTGGCACTGGGTTTTCTATGTTAATGTACCGATTGCTTTAATTGCGATTACGATCATTAGCTTGTTCTATAAGAATGTGAAAAAGCAAGCTGCCGGTAAGCCAGTTGATTATCTTGGAGCGACTTTACTGGTAGTCAGTTTAGTAATTATTTTAGTAGCTGTTCAATTGATTGGTTCAGCTTCTGGCTTAGTAGTGGGCTGTTTATTAGTTGTTGGTCTCTTATTGCTTGGCGGAATGATAAAAGTTGACAGTAAGGCGGTCGACCCAATTGTTCCTAGCCGTCTGTTTAAAAATCGTGAACTAGTAATTGATTTTACTTTGTTCGTCATAATTTGGGGTTCCTTTATTGCATTTGTCACTTATATTCCAATGTGGGCTCAGGGAATTTTAGGTTTAAGTGCGCTGCTTGGCGGAATGACGCAAATTCCAGGTGCGGTTACTAACTTTATTGGTTCAGAATTAGTACCGGTATTGCAGGAACGGTGGGGAAAATACTGGATTGTTACCTGTGGGACAGCCTCAATTTTTATTGCTTATTTAGGAATAATGATTGGGGGACAAAAAACACCATTTTGGCTTATTTTATTCATGGGTGCTTTTGAAGGATTCGGTGTTGGTCTTGTCTTTAATATTTTACAGATTAATGTTCAAACAGATGCTGAATTACGAGATGTGCCAATTGCTACTTCACTCGGATACTTATTGCGGATTTTGAGCCAGACCCTTATGTCCGCGGTTTATGGCGTTATTCTTAACCAAGAGCTATTCCAGGGTGTTCAAACGCACCGCGGAATTACCTTAAGAATGCTAAATAAATTATCGAATGCCCAAACTGCTAGTAGCCTTCCAGATAAGCTTTTACCAACCATGCGTACGATACTTTATAATGGATATCGCGACATTATCATTGCGGCAGTAATTTTAATCGTTATTGCCTTAATTTTGGTTGTGATTTTAGGCTGGCAAAATCATTGTCACCAACGCGAGCTAATGGCTTTAGGTAATCTTAAAGACACAAAATCTTAAATCATGATAGGATAATAGTAAGATTTTAAATGAGGAGCGATCGTTTCAGTGGAGAAAATAAAGAAATTTAATACTCAAATTGCTAGTCATTTGGCTAATAATCTTGAGAATAGTTTGCGAGAGTTACGACGATGTGGTGCTCATCGTTCTAGTAAAGCAACCTTTACTGAAATGGGAATTCAATTAAGCGGATTTAAAAATGATCTTGCAGAAAATAATAAGTTTAATGCCTTGGTGGGAAACGCATGGATTGACAACGAGGCTGATTACTACTTACCTGCTGAGATGACGGTTGATGTTCAGTGTCAAGAACAGGAAGTAACAACATATGTCTTAAATGATCACGGAAATAATCAACGAGTAATCATGTATTTAACAGGTGGGGCCTATATTCAGCGTCCTGATAAGACTCATTGGCAATATTTAAATCGGTTGGCAATTGCCACGGATGCGAAGATTTATGTCCCAATTTATTCGTTAGTTCCGCATGCTACTTATCGTACCGCATATCAAGAAATTGCTAGTCTTTATAGTAAAATTTATACCCTTATGCCTGCTAGTAAAGTAACTATTATGGGCGATTCAGCTGGCGGAGGATTAGCAGCTGGCTTTTGTGAATATCTTGGTAAAAAGGGGCTTCCACAGCCTGGTCACCTCATTCTATTTTCTCCTTGGCTTGACCTTGACCTCACAAATCCCCTCATTAGCAAATATGAGGATAAAGATGTTACACTAGCAGTGAACGGTTTACGAAAAATTGGTACGATGTGGGCCGGTGATACAGATCATCAAGACTATCGCTTAAGTCCCTTATATGGGAATCTTGATCAGTTGCGCGATGTGACCATTTTTGTAGGGACAAGGGAAATACTATATCCTGATGTGACCTTGTTTGTTCAAAAATTGCGTAACGCTGGGATCACTGTAAACTCATATACTGGTCGTGGACTGTTTCATATTTACCCGCTTTATCAAATTCCAGAAGCAAAGGGTGTAATGAAACGGGTAGTTGCAACAATTAATAATTGATGGGGTGATATTTTGGCTAAAGTTGCTGTAGTGTTTGCACCAGGTTGTGAAGAAGTTGAAGGACTTACAATTGTGGACGTTCTCCGGCGCATGGGGATTGAAACCACAATGGTTGGATTAGAGGATCTTCATGTTCCTGGCGCTCACGGAATTGAATTAACTTGTGACGAAGTAATGAGCGATCAGCTTCTCGACTATGATGTGGTGGCCTTTCCTGGTGGTCGTGGGGGTGCCCAAAAGCTTCGCGATAATGATAGGTTGATGAAATTGATGCAAAAACGCAATGCGGAAAACAAATGGGATGCCGCAATGTGTGCTGCTCCGATTGCCTTGGCTCGGTATGGCTTACTTGATAATCACAACTATACTTGCTTCCCGGGAATTAACGAGGAAATTGCTAAGGTAGCCCCAACAGCAAATTTTGAAGAGGATATTACGGTTGTTGATAATGACGGAAAAATCATTACCAGTCGTGGTCCCGCAACTGCCTTAGCCTTTGCTTATCAGATTGCAGAGGTATTAGGATACAATACTGATAAGATTAAGCATGAGATGCTATATGATTATTTAATGGATCAAAAATAGGCGATAAAAGTAAAGAGGGTGAGGAAAAACGAAAAAGTTTTTCCTCACCCTCTTAACATTATTTAATCAACCACCAGAAGATTGAACGGTGGTTTTGTTGATCAACACGTTGGTTAACAACGCTAACTAAAATCATCATTGTGGCAATGATTGAATTCTTCTTACGGAAGGCAGTATAACGTGAATACCAAACTGTCGCATATTTATCTTTGTATCGCCGTAATCCTTGAAAGCCATACAAATGATATCCATATTCATAAATGAAGTGCGCAGCTTTTTCTTCAATAAAGCTAAATTGATACTCCCCGACATTCGAAAGAGGGGCCATTCCGAGATCAAAGTAGGTATAGCCGTTTTCCTGACCATACTGGAACATACTGATGAAAATTTTATCCATTATTCCAGAAGGGGCATCTTTGCTATGACGCATGAGGTCAATTGTTAAAATCTTTTTACCCCCTGTCGGCATAAACGTTGCAAAGGCGACCATTTTGCCTTCTTTATCACGGATAATACCAACAGGTGCTTGATTAATATAGTAGGAGTCAAAGAAACCGAGAGAGAATCCTTTTTCTGTTTCGTTTCCTAACCAGCTATCGGAGACTTGTTTCATCTCTTGCATTAATTCTTTACTAAATGGTGGCTTTTCAACAGAGAAAGTATAACCTTCACGATCAAATTTATGCATCAATGCTCGTTGTGATCGTTGTCGCTTACCAGCAAGCGTAAAGTCTGCCAGCTTAACGAGGCCAGTTTCACCGGTTTTAATAAAGTCGAAGCCAAATTCATGAAGAAGCATTGTCATATCGCTGGAGACTTCATAAAAGACAAGCTGATAGCCATACTTATCAGCTTCTAAGACAAATTGTCGAAGAGCTGGTCGCCAACTATCCTTATCTCCAACTGGATCGCCCATTACGACCAGGCGATCATATTTACGGCGATACATGAAAAAGAGCTTATCATGGTCGTCAACACTGTAATAGTAGATACTTTTATCTTTTAAGAAGGCGAGGTGACTAGTTTCATTTCCCCCATATTCTTTAATAACATTGCGGATCCGTTCAGCATCAAATACGTTTGGAATATTGAACGGATCAGTCCCGGCCATAAAGTAGCGCAGAATGACGAAAATTAATAAGAGGCCGAGGATTAATCCGAAAAGTCCGGAAATCCAGATCTTTTCACCAGGGAAAAACAGAAAATCAGGGATGTGGTGCTTACTGGAATATTGAGGAGCATTAATAACCCCGACAATTACATAGAGGATACATGCTCCAGCAAAGATAAGACTATCAATTGCGAATTTCCCAATTGAGTATTCCAATTTCTTCCGGTACAACACATGGCGAGAGAGTAAAACAAGTATCAAAACAATGACGAGGTAAATTGTTAAGCTCAATGTTCCCAGATTCCAAATGGTATTAGCAATTCCAATTACCAATAATATTAAAGTAGGAAGGTATGCCTTTTTCACCTTTGATTGAAGACCGCGAGCACAGGCAAGCATAGCCAATGCAAATAAGATGGTTGTCAATTGATGGAGGAAGAAGAAGGTATAGGGATAAAGGTGCGCGATAATCTTATTTTGTGCTGTGATGTCTGGAATTGAGGCAGTGATAAGCATTAAAATTCCAGAAACATACATAAATGTTGTAATTAAATAGTAAGCAAGTTTACGGACCATTAGTAATGGCAATCCGTCAAAGAACTGGTTAACTTGTGATGCCAGCGAATGCAAGAACATGAATCCAGCAATAATTAATGGAACGATGTAGTAAAAAATTCGGAATAGTAATAACCAGATAACAGAGGTAGTTTGGGAAACGCCAAGTAATGACAGTTCTAACATCATTAAAAGGTCAAACGAACCAAGCGCCCCCGGAATCATTGAAAGAACCCCGAGAACCTGGGCAACAACGTATAACGGCAGAACGCTAATAAGGTTATGCCGAACGCCTAAGCACCAACCGACTAATAAGAAGAAAAGTGCGACAAATAGCCATTCACAAGTTGAACTAGTAACTAAAAAGGTTCCTACTTTTGGCGTGATATCCTTAAATATTTTACTATTATGAATAACAGTAAAATAAAAAACGATTGGGAAATATAATCCGCCCCCCACAAGCCAAAGTGCGTATTGATTGAAGTGACCACCATCGTGAAACACAAACATGATGATCAAAGCTACCCAACAAAGAACAGATAAACCAGAGAGTAAAAAGACGGCAATTTTAGAGATAGCAAGCAGAATCTCTTTCTTAGTTGCGTTCTTTCGATAGAAGTATGCTCGTAAAGTAGAACCAAGAATTCCACCAAATCCGGCAATGTTTGTTAAAGTGTTAGTAATCCATCCACAGCGAATAATATATGATTTCTTAAATTTCCCGGGTAATAAATGGGTGATTGCAAAATCATACCCCAACATAGGGATGACTGCGATGCATCCGGTAATTAGGAGCAGGATGATGCTTTCCCAAGACAGGTTTGCTAAGCCAACTCCTACTTCATGCCATTTAACTGTTTTAAAAAAGTTACCTAACGCGAGAATAACAAAGACTAGGACTGAGGTTACAAACACTACTTTTATGATTTTTGAATACTTAGACCACCAGTTTAATAGGCGCTTGCCCAACTGCTGCATTAAAAACTCCTCCTTAATAATAGCTAGTACTTTCATTATAAACTATTGGGAATTTTTGCGGTATAGATAGGAAAAACGAAAAATCAAAAATAAATTGCAAATTTTTGTTGACTAATTTTGAGAAATCTCGTATACTTTTATTTGTTGTCAAGTTGGTCCGTTGGTCTAGTTGGTTTAGGACGCATCCCTGTCACGGATGAGATCACG
>BLMQ01000144.1:0-35554 GCA_011958095.1 Lactobacillaceae bacterium
GAGTGGTAGCTATTTAGCTGCCACTCTAGTCGATAACGAGACGATCCGTTCAAATACTGAAAGACTCCGTAAGTGTAATTCGTACAACGGCATTGGCAAAGTTTACAGTTACCACTTGCTTCCTAAATGTCCAACCGCTTACTACTAAGATTACTTCTTCATCTTTGGTTATTGCCGTCATTGTACATGGAATTAATGATTACTGTCAAGAAGTATTTAAAATACAAAAAAGCTGAAGAGTTTTCGTTACCCTTCAGCTTTTCGCTTCACTATTCATCTTTTTTTGCTTCGTGTTTCTTTTCATCATCACGCTTAACAGTTGGTGATGGTTGTTCTTTGGGTTGTTTTTCTACATATACTTCATGAACATAAGCTTCACCAGTTAATTCGGCTACCGGCTTAAAAGTATCCTTGAAGAGCACATCCATTTCCATTCCTGCTCGAGCCTTGTTGTAGTACAACGCAAGGATCGCATATACCACTGGAAGATAGCAGGAAATACCAACAATCACTAAGACGATTCCGATATAAGTGAGGACATAAGTTGCCGTGTAAACACCGTAAAATGCCAATCCACCAAAAATTAAGGTCCAGATAAAAATTGGAAGGAATTCTAAAACAAACAGAATTGCAAAGTAGTTCCACTTTCGACCAGTCATGAACCGCCGACTAGCAGTTAAAGCATAACGCATTGATTGGCCAAGGAATTGTGGCTGCTTTTCACGATAAAGGAAGTATGATTGAGAATATTCAATACTCTTCCATAATACGACAATATCATTAAGGATGCGAATTGCCCACCCCGTATAAACAGCGGCTACTCCAGATAGATGTGGCAAGAGTAATGCATTAACAATGTTGAGTGGTAAACTCCACAAGAAAGTGAACAATCCAATATAAAGCACGATCCGCCATACTTGATTCTTTCGCAAGTGCTTATAGTGCATCCAGATTGAGCCAGCACTAACTGGTTGTTCTGGATGAGCCATCTTATCTTGGTATGTATATTGAGTAGCAACGCCAAAGAAAGTATAGAAGAAAGCTAACGCAGCAATAATTGCGACAATCCCTATAATTTCTAATAATGAGAACAAGATTGCAACCGGGGAAGCCATCCCGTACATTACCATCATCATCGTCATACTCAATGAGGCAGCAATATTTGAATTAAGGAGTGCTAAGATCGCTGTTAAAGCAATAAAAATAATTGATACCCCTGCAACTGGCCACATTGCCTTTAAATAGTTAGGCTTTACCAGTTCCTTCAATGAAGCAAAAAATTCCTTCATCGGGAGTGTTCGTTGTTTTTCCATTTTCATTTAAATTCTCTCCACCTTATTAGATTCTGATGTTAATCATACCACAACTCACTATAAGCTCAATTTATTCATCAATATCTTCAACATTTCTTCAAAAAAGGCTACAAAAAAGAGGCGTTAGAAATTTAACTTTCCTGCCTCTCCAAATTTAATATCGTAAATTTATTTTAGTACTTTTCCTTGCTTAATACGTTAAGCTTGTCATCGAAGTCGTAAACAACTGGTTGACCAGTAGCCATTTCAAGGTTCATGATATCTTCATCAGAAATATTTTCGATGTACTTGCTCAATGCACGAAGAGAGTTACCGTGGGCAGCGATGATAACGTTCTTGTTGTCCAAAAGCTTTGGCGCAATTTCATCTTGCCATAATGGAATAACACGTTCCAAAGTAACCTTTAAGTTTTCACCACCAGGAATAGCACGTGGGTCTAAGTTAGCGTAACGACGATCCTTTGCAGCAGAACCTTCATCGTCAGCACTTAGCAATGGAGGTAATACATCGTATGAACGACGCCAAATGTGAACTTGTTCGTCACCGTACTTTTCAGCGGCCTTTTGCTTGTTGTGGCCTTGAAGTGCACCATAGTGACGTTCGTTTAAACGCCAAGTCTTGTATTCAGGGATCCATAATTGGTCACATTCTTCAAGAGCATAGTGCAAAGTCTTGATAGCACGCTTCAAAACAGAAGTGTATGCGTAGTCAAATTCAATGCCGTGTTCCTTAAGGGCTTTACCAGCATTCTTTGCTTGTTCAACACCCTTTTCACTTAAATCAACATCAACCCAACCAGTAAATTGGTTAGATAAGTTCCATTCACTTTGACCGTGACGAATTAATACTAATTTAGCCATGTTCAATTGACCTCTTTCTTCTTAAAATCGCTATAAACAGCATTACCATATTATTTTAATCCATTCCCCTGCAAATGCCAATAGTGATGAAGAAATTATTGCAGTCCAGCTTTTGCACCAATATCATGACGATAAAAACATTCAGGTTCATCAAGCTGGCGCAAGTAGCCATAAACGTGATCGCGGGCTTTTTGAAGAGAATCATCTTTCCCGATCACCATTAGTAAACGTCCACCTGCACCTTTTAAGTCATTAATTGTTCCAGCAACATTTGCGTAATCAATAGTAACATTAGGATCAACTGGAAATGTTCCCAGCTTTTGTCCATGGATTGGCTTAGTTGGATATCCTTTTGATGCCAAAACAACGCCAAAACAAGCATCTTCATTTTCTTCAACTTCTGGTAATGGTCGATCATTAATTGCTGCATCTACAAGTTCGAACAAGTCGGTTTTCATGCGGGGCAAAATCACCTGGGTCTCTGGATCACCTAGACGAACATTATATTCAATCACTTTTGGACCATCATCAGTCAAAATAAGGCCAATATATAAAATCCCATGGTAGTGATACTCGCCAGCCACTAAACCATCAACTGTTGGCTTAAGTACTTCATCAATCATCCGTTGACGAACGGTTGTGGAAAGTTGTGGCAAGGGACTATAAGCCCCCATCCCCCCAGTATTAGGCCCTTTATCGTCATCAAATGCTCGTTTGTGGTCTTGTGCCATGGGCAAAATTCGATAGTGCCCATTACTAATCAAAACAAACATCGAATATTCGGGACCCGATAAACATTCTTCAATCACAAGGCGCGCCTGCCCATTGACAAACATTTCTTTGATTGTCTTAATTGCTTCCGCACGATCTTTTGCAATGACGACCCCTTTTCCTCCAGCTAAACCATTTTCTTTAATTACTACTGGAAAGCCAAATTGTCCAACGTTATTAATCGCTGCTGTTTGATCTCGATATGTCGCATGGCGGGCAGTGGGAACGTGATAATTATTCATAAAATTAAGGGCATAGTCTTTCGAACCTTCTAATTGGGCAGCCCGCGCATCAGGACCAAAAACCTTTAATCCAGCGGCCTTAAATTCATCAACAATCCCATCAACCAAGCAATCCTCAGGGCCCACGAATGTCCACGCGACATTATGTTCTTTAGCAAATTGAATCAGCTTAGCAAAGTCAGTTTCCGCAATTGCAACGGGAACCACTCCTACAGTCGACATCCCCACATTGCCTGGCGCACAATAAACCTGCTTAACACGGGGACTTTCTTGTAATTTCTTCGCCACGGCAAATTCACGACCACCTTCACCTACAACTAATACGTTGACCTGCTTTTCCATGATACCCTCCTAGCTTTAATGGCGGAAATGACGAATGCCTGTTGTGACCATTGCAATTCCGTACTTGTTTGCCATCTCAATTGATTCTTGATCGCGAATTGATCCCCCTGGCTGAACAATTGCCTTAATGCCATTTTGACCCGCATATTCAACACAATCGCCAAATGGGAAGAAAGCATCCGATGCCATCACTGTCCGATCATCAATCGCCTCGCCAGCATGTTTTACGGCAATTTTCAATGAATCAATTCGGTTAGGTTGACCTTCTCCGACCCCTAATGTCCGCTCATCATTTGCTATGACAATCGCATTTGATTTGGCATGCTTAACTGCTTTCCAGGCAAACATTAATGTCTTAAGCTGTTCCTCTGTTGGTTGCTTTTCAGTAACACATTGCCAGTCGTGGTAATCTTCCTTAAGCGTGTCTTGTTCCTGCAACAACATTCCACCCATCACTGAAACAACTTCATGTTTAGTTGGTTCATCCTTCTTACTGAAGTCCAGACTCAACAAACGAATATTTTTCTTCTTTGCCAACAACTCAAATGCATCATCGTCAAAGCCGGGCGCAATGATAATTTCTAAAAAGATTTTGTGCATTTTCTCGGCGGTAGCTAAATCAACTTGCCGATTAAGAGCAATCACTCCCCCAAAGATGGAAACAGGGTCAGCTTCATAGGCATGATCCCAAGCTTGAACCAAACTATCCCCTCGACCAATGCCGCATGGATTCATATGTTTCATCGCTATAACTGTTGGTTCATCAAATTCGCGAATGCACCGTAATGCTTCATCAGCATCCTTAATATTATTGTAGGAAAGTTTCTTACCATGTAATTGTTCAGCCCGTAAAACTGAAAAAGCCTTAGGAAGCGCGTCTTCATATAACCAAGCCTTTTGGTGACTATTTTCACCATAACGCATTGTTTCTTTTAAATCCCAGCTTAAAGTTAATTTTTCTGGATCTTCAAGCCCTGTCTGTTTTGTAAGGTATTGAGAGATAAGGGAATCATAGGCTGCCGTATGACGAAAGGCTTTCGCTGCTAGGCGTGCTCGGGTTGCTAATGATGTTTCACCATCTTCTTTGATCTGGGCTAAGACTTCATCGTAATCGGCTTGGTCCACCACGATTGTTACATCATGATAGTTTTTAGCAGCTGAGCGGACCATGCTAGGACCACCAATATCAATATTTTCAATTGCATCGGCTAATTCTACTCCCGGCTTTTCGATCGTCTCTTTAAATGGATAAAGATTAACACAGACTAAATCGATTGGCGTAATATTAAGTTTTTCGAGGGTTGCCATGTGTTCTGGTAAGTCCCGGCGAGCCAATAGTCCCCCATGGACGTATGGGTTAAGAGTCTTTACGCGGCCATCAAGAATTTCTGGAAAATGAGTAACATCCTCAATACCAATTGTTTCAATTCCCGCTTCATCTAAAACCCGCTTCGTCCCCCCAGTCGAGATAATTTCAAAACCATTTTCAACTAATCCTTTAACGAATGGGACCAGGTTTTGCTTATCAGAAACGCTTACTAATGCTCTTTTCATAATTTAATATTGCTCCTTTTCTAATGCCTGCTTTAGTGCTTCAGGATATAACCGGTGCTCAGTTTCATGAACCCGTGCTTCTAAGGTTTCAATAGTATCAGTTGGTAAAATTGGGACGTGTTCCTGGGCGATAATGGGGCCGGAATCGAGTCCCGCATCAATATAGTGTACGGTGACGCCTGTCTGTGCTTGTTGATCAGCAAATGCCCGTTCAATCGAATGTAGTCCCGGATATTCTGGCAACCATGCTGGATGAAGGTTAATAATTCGGTGAGCATAATGATCCAAAATAGTGGGCCCAATTACTCGTAAATAACCAGCAAGGGCAATAAAATCAATTTGATACTTTTTCAACACTCCCAATAATTTTTCCTCGTATTCCTGTTTTCCCCCACAGGATTTGACCGTAAAGCTTTCTGCCGGGATCCCCAGTCGGGCAGCTCTTTTCATTACCGGAGCATCTGGATGATTACAGAATAATAATGCTAATTCACCAGGAAGATCATTATTTTTGAAGTGCTGTGCTAAGACTTCAAAATTCGTTCCGTTTCCTGATGCTAAAATTGCGACTCTCATTTACAACCCTCACTTGATAACAATCTTTTTTGTATCTGGTAAACAATGACGAAGATAACCAATTTGATAACTTGTCATGTTTTTATCTGATAGTATCTCTTGAACTTGTGCTACTTGATCTGGTACCACTGCTAAGACCATTCCTATTCCCATATTAAATGCTTCGAAACAATCCTCCTTAGTAAGGCCTCCTAGCACCCGCAAATAGTCAAAGACCGGAAGCTGTGGCCACCGACTAGAATCAATCACCGCTTGCAAGTTATCGCCTAACATCCGGGGAACATTTTCAATCAATCCTCCACCAGTAATATGGCTAATCCCATGAACCAATTTGCGATGGACTAGTGGTAAGACCGCTTGAACATAAATCCTAGTAGGAGTCAGGATCGTTTCTCCTACCGTCTTTCCTCTCAATGCTTCTGGGCGATCAGTTAATTTGACGTGATTATCCTTAAATAAGATCTGCCGGACAAGGGAAAAGCCATTGGAATGCAAGCCGCTTGATGGGAGTCCAAGTAAAATATCACCTTTTTGCGGTCCAGCAGTGGTAAGAAGTTCTTCTTTTTCTGCTATCCCTGTTACTGTTCCTGCCAGATCATACTCATTGGCTGCATACATATCTGGCATTTCTGCTGTTTCTCCACCAATTAAAGCGGCTCCAGCTTCTCGGCAACCAGTCGCTACTCCGCTAACAATCGCTGCCATCTTAGCCGGATCATTATGGCCGGTCGCAATATAGTCGAGAAATGTTATTGGTTCCGCTCCCTGCGCCAGGACATCATTAACGCACATTGCGACAACATCGATCCCGATTGTATCGTGCTTATTCATTTGTTGAGCAATTAAGAGTTTCGTACCTACACCGTCAGTACCAGAGACAAGAATTGGATGCTGTACCTGTAATTTTTCTAAGTCAAGCATCCCCCCAAAGCTGCCAATTCCTCCAATCACACCTGGGCGATCAGTTGATTTGACTGCATCTTTAATACGGTGAACAAGTTCGTACCCGGCATTTACATCTACCCCTGCATCTTGATAACGACTCATCCTCTTACCCCTTTCTTGCTAATCGCTCTTGTTCGCTTAACGACTTTAAGTACCCTTCTTCATAATCATAAAGTGGCGTTGGGTACTTCCCATCAAAATAAGCCACGGTAAGTCCACCATTAGGAGCATCTCCTGCATCTGGTACGTTAATTGCTTTGATTAAACTATCAATACTCAAAAAATTAAGAGAATCTGCACCAATTAACTGCCGCATTTCTTCAATGGAGTAATGAGCAGCCATCAGTTCTGAACGCGTTGATACGTCAATCCCATAGAAACACGGAAACTTAAATGGTGGTGAGGAGATAAGCATATGAACTTCTTTAGCCCCAGCTCTTTTTAGCATTTGGGCAATCTGCTTAGAAGTTGTTCCGCGCACAATCGAATCGTCGACTACTACCACTCTTTTTCCTTTTACAACTCCGCGGACAGCTGACAGTTTCATATGAACGCCTAACTCCCGTAACTCTTGAGTTGGTTGAATAAACGTTCGCGCAACATATTGGCTCTTTATTAACCCCATTTCATATGGAAGGCCACTTTCTTCAGCATATCCACTAGCAGCAGACAACGATGAGTTAGGTACTCCAATCACCATATCAGCATCAACCGGATGTTCCTTTGCTAATAACTTTCCCATTCGTTTCCGTGCATTATGTACCGTTACCCCGTGAATAATAGAATCAGGACGGGCAAAATAGATATACTCCATTGAGCAAATTGCCAGCTGAGTTTGGGTAGTGTAATGATCAATATGTAACCCATTTTTATCAATAACTATTAATTCTCCTGGCAAAACATCACGCACAAATTGAGCATTAATAATATCTAAAGCACAAGTCTCACTAGCAACAACATAAGCACCATTTTCTAACCTTCCAATACATAAAGGACGAATCCCATTAGGATCTAAAGCCGCAATCAACCGATCTTTTTGCAGTAATAGGTAGGCAAATCCACCATGGACAAGGTTGAGGCTTTTCTTCAAAGCAGGAATAAAACCTTCATTAATATATTTCCGGATAAGGTGAATTAAAATTTCCGTATCAGAATCTGACTGGAAAACCGCCCCTTCATTTTCCAATTCACTACGAAGGGTAATAGCATTAGTTAAATTACCATTATGGGCGAGTGCAACAGCACCATCATGAAAGTGAAAAAGGAAGGGTTGAACATTGGCAATCGAGTTATGTCCACTTGTCCCATAACGAACATGGCCAATCGCAGCGTTTCCTTTTAATCGTTTAAGCTCAGCCGGATCAGCAAACACTTTCGCCAACAATCCTCGGTCACGGTGCTGATAAAGTTCCGTCCCATCAGTTGAGACAATGCCGGCTCCTTCTTGGCCGCGATGCTGAAGAGTATGCAGGCCGTAATAGGTTAATTGACTAGCGTTAGCCGCATCAAAAACCCCAAAGACCCCACATTCTTCATTTAATCCTTTGATTTCAGTTGGCACGGAATTGCCTCCTCCCATGTTTTTTGTAATTTTGCAACACTTTCATTGAGTTCACCATTTGCCAGTTTAACCATTAACCAGTGGCTATTTGTAACTTCTCCAATTAGGTGTGCATCTTTTCCTAACGCCTGTTCGAATTCGGTTGCCTTTTCAGGAGCAACCGTCACGATAAATCTTCCAGGAGTCTCACTAAACAGGCGAGTTGTTGGCTGATCAGCAAAGTCAACTTTCAACCCTAAATCAGTTTTGAAGACCGTTTCGGCTAAAGCCACTCCGAGGCCACCTTCACTCAAATCATGGGCACTGGAAACAAGGCCGTTCTCCATCGTCGTCAGTAACCGTTGCATATATTGATGAACATGGTGAAGATCAAATGACTTAACAATTCCGCTAATATCGCCGGTCATCATTTTTTGCAACTCAGACCCCGCATAATCATCACGAGTTTGGCCCACTAGATAAACCTTATCTCCCGGGTGTTGGACAAACGAAGGAATTACGCGATCAATATTTTTAATTAGACCAACCATTCCAACCATCGGCGTCGGATGAATTGCTTGCCCATTGTTTTCGTTATATAAAGAAACATTCCCAGAAATAACCGGGGTATTAAATTCACGGCAAGCATCAGCCATCCCTTGGACAGATTGATGAAGTTCCCAGAAAATTTCTGGATCAGTTGGGTCACCATAATTTAAGCAGTCAGTAATTGCTAACGGCTCAGCTCCACTGGCAATTATGTTGGCAGCCGCTTCAACTAAGGCAATTTGTCCACCAACTTCTGGACTAAGGTAAACAAACCGACCGTTCCCATCAGTTGTCATCGCTAACCCTTTATGTGTTCCACGAATCCGCAGAACCCCAGCATCACTCCCGGGACCAGCCACTGTGTTTGTCCGTACTTGAGAATCATATTGCTGATAAAGACTACTTTTATCTGCAATCGTTGACTGAGCAAGCAAGGCAGTTAAAACTTCAGCAACGTTATCAATATCCGGAATCCACGCTGGCTGCTGTTCGGCTAATTCAATCCGCGCAGGCTTTTTTTCGAGGCTTTCTTCTTCTAGTACGTCATCCGTTAAACTCGACACTGGGATATGACATACTTCTTCACCATCATGAAAGAGAACATAATCATGACCCGCAGTAATCCGGCCAATTGTGACCGCTTCAAGATCGTAAAAATCAAAAATCTTTTTGACATCTTCTTCATGGCCTTTTTTTACGCAAAGAAGCATTCGTTCTTGGGATTCACTAAGCATAATTTCATAAGCCGACATCCCGGGTTCACGTTGCGGAACAAGATCCAAATTTAGCTCCATTCCACTTTGACCTTCGGAAGCCATTTCCGCACTTGAAGAAACAATTCCCGCTGCCCCCATATCTTGGATGCCTACTAACCAGTCTGGATGATTTCTAATAAGGTCAAGACAGGCTTCTAATAAGAGTTTTTCCATAAAAGGATTACCAACTTGAACCGCCGAACGTTGCGTCATATTTTCATCATTAAAGTCCGCAGAAGCAAAGGTGGCGCCATGAATTCCATCACGGCCGGTTTTAGCGCCGACATACATCACTGCATTTCCAATTCCGGCAGCGCGACCCTGCTGGATATCTTTTTGGTCCATTAAGCCGACACTCATTGCATTACACAGAATATTGCCCTGGTAGCATGGATCAAATGTTGTTTCACCCGCAATTGTAGGAATTCCCATACAATTACCGTAATCACCAATTCCCCGAACAGTATTAGTTACTTTCATCCGCGTTGTCGAATTATCTAATTCACCGAAATGGAGGGAATCAAGGGAAGCGATTGGTCGTGCACCCATGCTGAAAATATCTCGCAGGATCCCACCGACACCAGTTGCCGCTCCTTGATAAGGTTCAACAGTTGTCGGATGATTGTGACTTTCAGCTTTGAATACCACTGCTTGTCCATCATCAATATCAACAACCCCTGCTCCTTCTCCGGGACCTTGCAATACTCGCTCATTTTTATTAGGGAAGAGACGCAGAACCGGTTTTGACTTTTTATATGAACAGTGCTCACTCCACATCGCAGAAAATAAGCCGGTTTCAGTATAATTTGGTAATCGTCCCAAGAGCTGAGTACGAATGTAATCATATTCTGCTTCAGTCAAGCTCCAATCTAAGTATGGTTTCTTTTCTTTAATCTCTTCTGGGGTCATTGCTTGCTTCATTAACTATGCCTCCACTTTAATTCTGCCGTTTTCTAACAAGGACTCAAATAACCGTAAGCCATCCGTACTACCAAGAATAGTTTCTACTGCCCGTTCAGGATGGGGCATCATGCCTAAAACATTTCCGTACTTATTAGTAATTCCAGCAATGTTACGTAAACTACCATTTGGATTTTCAGTTGCGTAACGAAAAACAATTTGATTATTTGCTTCCAGTTCATCTAATGTTTTTTCATCTGCATAGTAACTACCATCGGCATGCGCAATTGGTAATGCGATTCGTTCGTGATCCTGGTAATGACTAGTAAAAAGAGTTTGCGAGTTCACTACTTCTAAAGGAACAGTTTTACAAACAAAGCGTTGGCTATCATTGCGTTTGAGTCCACCTGGCAAAAGACCTGCTTCTGTCAAAATTTGAAATCCGTTACACGTTCCAAAGACTGGTTTCCCCTCATTTGCCATTTTGATTATTGCAGGCATGATATTGGTAAACCGAGCAATTGCGCCAGCTCGTAGATAATCACCATAGGAAAATCCTCCTGGTAACATCACAGCATCAAAACCAGCTAAACTTTTTTGCCGGTGAGAAACATACTCCACATCTGCATGGCAAACGGAATGAAGGGCTTCATATAAATCCACATCGCAATTGGATCCTGGAAAAACAACCACCGCAATTTTCATCTAGGCTTCCTCCATAACTTGGTATGTATAAGTTTCCATATTGAAATTAACAAGGAGCTGATCGGCAATTTCTTTTACTGCCGTTGCTACCTCATCCTCATTTGTATCCAAGGTAACGTCAAAGAATTTTCCAACTTTAACGGCAGTTACTTCATCATGACCTAGAGAATGGATCGCATCCTTAATTGTTTCTCCCTGCGGATCAAAGACTGATTGCTTATATGTTACGAAAATCCGAACATTAACCATTTATGCTTCCTCCTTAATCACTGCTTCTAACCGTTCCAATACCTCATCATATGTTTGGGTTAAATCAGCAAGCTTGCGTCGATATACGTCTTTATCCATATGTTGCTTAGTTGTCAGATCCCATAACCGACAGTTATCTGGCGAAAATTCATCTGCAAGAATAATCTTGCCATCACTTAAACGGCCAAATTCGAGTTTGAAGTCAACCAACCGTAAATTAGCTTTGGCAAATAATGGTTTAAGTAAGTTATTGACCTTCCGACAGATCCCCCACATTTGCGCAAGCTCCTCTTTGCTGGCAATCTTAAGAGCAATCGTTGCAGATTCATTGATAAAGGGATCATTAAGTTCATCGCTTTTATAGAAGGTTTCCTCAACTGGTGAAGGAAGCTCTTCCCCTTCTGAAAGTCCATACCGACTCGCAAAATGACCAGCAATTACATTCCGCGTTACAAATTCAAGCGGGAACATCTCACATTTTTTTACAAGGTCTTCGTTAGTTGATAGTTTCTTAATAAAGTGGGTCTCAATTCCCTGCTTCATTAAGTAATCAAAAACGAGGGAGGAAATAGCATTGGCAGCCTTACCCTTACCAGTAAAGTGATCCTTCTTTTTTCCGTTGAGGGCGGTAGCTTGGTCCAGATAAACTACTCGTAAAACCGCTGGATCCTCAGTTTGCCACATCTGCTTTGCCTTGCCGGTATACAATAACTTCTCCATTTACGGAACTTCCTTTCAGTAAAACACGAACATTTATTTTGATATCTGAAAATTAATTCGATATTTCATGACAACAATATACTCTTTCCTCCTCCCACTTGTCAATACGAATCACGATATTTATATGATTTTTCGTTTAAATCGTTCGTGTTTTGCTAAACAAAGCATAACAAAAAGGCTAGACAAACTTTTTTGTTCGTCTAGCCCCTTAAACTAACTTAAATTAGTCTAATCCCAATCGTTTATAAATGTCATCAACATGACGGAGGTGCCAGTGGTAATCAAAGGCATCGTCAAGATCTTCTTTAGTTAATTGCTTTTGAATTGTTGGGTCATCTTCCAATAATGGACGGAACGGAATCTGTTCTGCCCAGCACTTAGCGGTATATGGTTGAATCAAATCATAAGCTGCTTCCCGAGTCATTCCACTGTTAACCAACTTCAAAAGAACCCGACCACTGTAAATTAAGCCCAATGTCTTATCCATATTCTTCTTCATTGTTTCAGGGAATACATCGAGATTCTTTAAGATTCGACCAAAACGCCGCAACATGTAATCAAGTAATGAAGTTGCATCTGGTAAAATCATTCGCTCTGCACTGGAATGAGAAATATCCCGTTCATGCCAAAGCGAAACATCTTCATAAGCAGGTACCATAAAGCCACGAAGCATCCGCGCACAACCAGTAATGTTTTCTGAGCCAATTGGATTACGCTTATGTGGCATAGCAGAAGATCCTTTTTGTCCCTTGGCAAAGTGTTCTTCGACTTCATGGATTTCCGTTCGTTGAAGAGAGCGAATCTCGGTTGCCATTTCTTCCATACTTGTTCCAATAAGCGCAATGGTAGCAATATATTCAGCATGTAAATCTCGCGGAAGAACTTGTGTGGAGATTTCTTGAGGACGTAAGCCAAGTTTTTTGCAGACATATTCCTCAACAAATGGGTCAATTTCAGCAAAAGTTCCTACTGCACCAGAAATTTTACCCGCTTCAACACCCTTAGCAGCATGTTCAAAACGTTCTTTATTACGCTTCATTTCTGAATACCACCGAGCAGCTTTTAAGCCAAAAGTCGTTGGTTCGGCATGGATACCATGTGTTCGTCCCATACAAACTGTGTACTTATATTTTTCAGCTAATTCTTTAAGGACATCCATAAAGTTATCAATATCTTGACGAAGGATATCGTTCGCCTTTTTTAAACGCAAGCCTTGTGCAGTATCAACTACATCTGTACTCGTCATTCCATAGTGAACCCACTTTCGTTCAGGCCCCAATGATTTAGAAACGTCACGGGTAAAAGCAATCACATCATGATGGGTCACTGCTTCAATCTCTGCAATTCCTTCTACAGAAAACTTGGCATTCTTTTTAATCTTTTCCACATCTTCTGCTGGAATATGCCCAAGCTTACTCCACGCTTCATCAGCAGCAATCTCAACATCTAACCAACATTGGTATTGTGTTTCTAAGCTCCAAATCTTTTTCATCTCTGGACTGGTATAACGATCAATCATCAGTTAAAAATCCTCTCTATTTTTTCTAAATGTATTATCGCACAGGAAAAGCGGTTACGTAAAGCCGAACTTTATGCACTCCAAATTCCCGTATTGTCAATTTCTGCTAAAGTAGCTTCAATATCATCAGTCAAGATTGTAACGTGGCCCATTTTCCGGTTATGACGAACTTCTGCTTTCCCATAATCATGAAAATGCCAATTTGCCTTTTTCTGAATCTGTTGGCGGACTCCATTAACATGCTGACCTAAAACATTTACCATTACCACCGGCTTTAATAACTCTACTTGCGGGAGTGGCCAGTTACAAATTGCTCGATTATGGATGGCGAACTGTGAGAAGTTACAAGCTTCAATTGAATAATGACCAGAATTGTGCGGGCGAGGAGCAAGCTCATTAATATAGATCTCTCCATCATCTGTTACAAACATTTCAACCCCTAAAATTCCTCGTAAATTAATCGCTTGGGCAATCTGCACCGCTATTTTTTGCGCCTTTTGTTGTAATTCAGAAGAGATCCTTGCTGGGACAATGCTTAAATGTAAAATTTCATCATGGTGAATATTTTCTGAAACCGGAAAAACCGTTATTTCTCCATTTTCATTACGTCCGACCATCACTGAACATTCGCGGCTAAAAGGAACCCATCCCTCTAAGATACAGTCGCCAGTGACTAAAATAGGGGCACACTTATCAAGATCGTCCTTATTACGTAACACTTCTTGCCCGTGTCCGTCATATCCCCCTTCACTAGTTTTCAAAACTGCTGGGTAACCGATTTTCTTTACCGCATCTTTTAATTCAGCAGAAGTATGCACTGCCATGAAAGGTGCTGTTTTTACCTCTGCCTGACGTAAGAAATTCTTTTCCCGTAAACGATTTTTGGTCGTGTAAAGCAAATTAGTTCCCTGGGGAAGATAAACGCGATCCTGCACATCTTCCAAAGCGTTTAAATCCACATTTTCAAATTCGTAGGTTAATACATCCGCTTTATCAGCCAACTTTTCAATCGCTTTAGTATCGGTATAAGGAGCAACAATTTGTTCATCAGCAACCTGCCCCGCTGGACAATTTGGTGTCGGATCTAAAATAATAACCTTCATCCCCGTCTGTTTGGCATCCAATGCCATCATCTGTCCCAATTGGCCACCACCAATAATGCCAATCGTTGAGCCTTGTGGAATAAATTTATTCAAGATACTGCCCGCTTTCTTTTGCTTGATCATGCATTGCCTGTCGATACTCGATGATTTGTTGTTGGATATGCTTATCTGTGATCCCCAGAATTTGCAATGCTAATAACGCTGCATTTTTAGCGCCTGCTTTTCCAATCGCAGTGGTTGCCACCGGAATTCCCGCTGGCATTTGAACAATTGATAAAAGCGAGTCCATGCCACCAAGAGCTTTTGTCTGTCCTGGGATCCCAATTACTGGCAGGGGGGTATTTGCCGCAATCATTCCGGGAAGATGAGCCGCTCCCCCGGCACATGCAATAATTACTTTAACTCCATTATCAACCGCATTTTGCGCAAACGCGAACATTTCATTTGGCATCCGATGAGCAGAAATCACATTCTTTTCATATGAAACACCAAATTCATCTAAAATATCACAAGTTTCTTTAACAGTTGGCCAGTCTGATTTACTGCCCATCACAACACTAATATCACTCATAACAATGCCTCCTCAAATCTGCTTTAAGGATAGCAAATCATCTTCCGTAATTCAACACAAATTCGAACTTTACATAAAACAAACAATAAATAGTTCGTTTATAATAAATAAAAAGAAAGGGAGTGAGACTGAACTCACTTGCGAGTTTTCAGTCTCACCCCCGAAGAATGGATGGTTAAGTGTTCTATTCAGCATTACCCTCCGATTTAGCAATTCCATCACGTAAAGTTGCCATATCAACTGTACTCTCCCGAAATTCTTTGTTATGAATTGGCAGATGTTGTTCTAGGTTATCAAAAATTTCAAAACTACCTGTTAATTCAGAAGCATCAAAGGCCAAGAGATGTCCAGCAAATTGCCGATCATCGCTAATAAAATGAAGGTGCCAGCCCGCTGCCGTAATCGTGCCAAAAATTTCTGGTGCATAATAACCGATAATGGTCCCAGAAATATTTTCAGCCGTAAACTCAGGTTGATGTTGAGCGACATCGAGCAACGTCGGGTATGGTTTTTCTTGCTTCGGAGCAATCCGAATTTTGACGTGCTCAAACTTACCACTCAATTGTAAGAATGCAAAAACATTAGCAAGCTGATGTTCTTTAACAAAATCATTATTAAGTTTAGCAAAGTTTACATTTCTTAATGTTATATCCTGTTGTTCAGCGGGAAAATGGACTGAGGCGAATGGCATTGTAGCATCCATATCTGTAATATGATTGACCTGACCGCTTGAAACAGCCTGGTACACTTCATTATTCAGGATAACAACCTCACCGTCTAAGCCACTAAAAGTCCCGATTCCCATCGAACCATGTTTTAGCAAATCACCGACAGTAATTGTGCCATCAAAATTTCCTGCCATCAACGCAGCTAACGTTCCGTGTTCATATAATGTTGTCATAATCTTTGTTCCCCTCTTAGCCAAGTTGTGAATCAATTAGGTTAGCAGCTAATTCTTTATTATTACTGTAATCAACCGGAACATCTACCACAACTGGTCCATCAATATTAAAGGCCCGACTGAGTACCTTAGTAAGGTCAGCCGGCTTATTTACCCGCAGTCCAGTTGCACCAAAACTCTCAGCATACTTAACAATATCAACATTTCCAAACTTAACACCAGCTGCTTGCGGGTATTTCATCTCTTCTTGGAACTTAACCATGTCGTAATGGCCGCCATCATTCCATACAATCGTTACAACATTAAGATGGTACTGAACGGCTGTCGCTAATTCCGCTCCTGAGAAGAGGAAGCCTCCATCCCCGCAAACTGCCACTGACTTATGTTCAGGATAAAGCATCGCTGCAACCATCGCCCATGGCAAGCCAACTCCCAGCGTTTGCATCCCGTTACTGATTAACAGATGTCGTGGTTGATAGCAACGGAAATGCCGAGCCATCCAAATATAGTGGGAACCCACATCTAAAGCAACGTGCATATCATCAGTAACATTTTCTTGAATTGCATGCACAACCGCTAACGGATGACTAGCATCATTGCTTGTTGGTACTTGAATCTTTTTATCTTGATCAAGTTCTTGCTTATACTTAGCGAGTTGCTCAGTCGCTGCAACATGATATTCATACTCCTTTAGCAACTTATCAAGTTCCGTTAAACTGGTAGCAATATTCCCAACTAGTTGCATGATTGGCGTATAGTGGTTATCAATTTGAGCTGGCAAGGTATCAAGGTTTACTATGCGCAAATTCCCCTCCTTATTCCAGTTTCGTGGTTCATATTCAATCGGATCATAACCAACAGCAATAACAAGGTCGCTTTGTTGAAGGAGTTGATCCCCAACTTGATTGCGGAAAAGGCCAATCCGTCCAAAGTATGACTGTTGTTCTAAGTCACGTGATACCACTCCAGCTGCTTGATATGTTTCGACAACTGGCAACGAATAATCACTTAATAATTTGCGAAGAGCGGTTGTAATTTCTTCATCCGCACCCCGTTGACCGACTAAGATAACCGGCATTTTACTATTTTTAATTAGTTCGACTAGTTTTTGTAAGTCATTTGGATCAGCAGGACCCATCTTAGGTGTTTCATAAATTGGCAATGGCTTTTCGGTTACTTCAGCATCATCAACGTCTTGTGGAAGACTAACGAAAGCTGCTCCCTTACGTGCATCTTGACTTGCTTCAAATGCATTAGCCATAATCTCTGAAATATTATTAGGGTCTTGAATTTCAGCGCTATATTGTGTAATCGGCGCCATAATTTCAGTTGAAGGCGTGCTTTGGTGAGTTGCACGGTGAAGGTCCTTCCGTTGTACTTGTCCCCCCATCGCTAACATTGGATCTCCTTCTGCGTTAGCTGTCATGATCCCAGTTGCTAAATTACCAACTCCTGGACCAGAAGTAGCGATTGCGACTCCTGTTTTTCCGGTTAAGCGACCATAAGCTTGGGCCATAAACGTCGCATTTTGCTCATGCCGGGTAACAATTAACTTAGGTGCATCTTCACTGTCTTGACCCTCTAACCCCTCAAACAAACGGTCAATCTTTGCTCCGGGAATCCCAAAGACGAGATTAACCCCGTGCTTTTTCAAACTATCAATAACAACATCGGCACCATATAGTTTCTTTTCCATTAGCCATTCACCTCTACCTAGTTAAACTTATAAAACAATATACCTCTACTGTAGCCCTTATTTTACAATTTCACAAGAAAACGAGTAAGTTCACATAGCAGTATATCAATGATTTCAACCCGCCAGTCCCAAAAAGTTTGTGAAAAAAACATCGATGTACGTTATTGCACAATCGATGTTTCATGTTAGTTATTTAGAATAATCCGGTAATTTTACCATCATCGTCAATCGTCATGTTTACAGCAGCTGGTTCTTTAGGGAGGCCTGGCATTGTCATCATATTACCAGCTAAAGCCACCACAAAGCCGGCACCGATCTTTGGTACCAATTCCCGAATATGGAAAGTAAAGTCAGTTGGGGCACCGAGTTGTTTTTGGTCATCTGTAAATGAGTACTGGGTCTTAGCAATACATACTGGCAAATCATTCCATCCATACTTAGCAAATCGCTTCAATTGATTTTGTGCTTTACGGCTAAATGATACTTCTTTAGCACCATAAATCTGCTTAGCAATCTTCTCTAACTTAGTTTGAAGGTCATCAACTTGAACGTCATAGATATGAGTAAATTCACTTGGACTATCAGCAAGTTCGACTACTTTATTAGCCAAATCATGGGTGCCTTTACCGCCCTTAGCCCAAGCATCAGTCAAAATTGCTTCAACATTTTGCTTAGCACAATCATCCTTAATCATTTGAATTTCTTTATCGGTATCACTGACAAAATGATTGATTGCAACTACGATTGGTAACCCATATAATTGCATATTCTTAATGTGACGATTAAGGTTTGCCATACCTTTTTTCAGCGCATCAAGATTTTCTTCATTTAAGTCTGCAAGCTTGGCACCGCCATTGTATTCTAGTGCTCGGACAGTCGCTACGATGACAATTGCATCTGGATGCTTACCAAGAACACGTTGTTTAATATCAAGGAATTTTTCCCCACCAAGGTCAGCCCCAAAGCCAGCTTCCGTTACAGTATAGTCAGAAAGATTAAGGGCAGTTTGCGTCGCCAAAACACTATTACACCCATGGGCAATGTTGGCAAACGGTCCCCCATGTACGATTGTTGGTGTATGGTCTAAAGTTTGGACAAGGTTAGGCTTTAATGCATCTTTCAAGATAATTGTAATTGCATCCTGAAAATTAAGCCGGCCAACTGTGACCGGTTCTTTATCGTATGTATATCCTACTACAATTCGACTAATCCGTTCTTTTAAGTCATGAAGACTAGTTGAAAGACATAAAATTGCCATCAACTCGGAAGCAGCTGTAATGTCGAAGCCCGTTTCACGTGGAACACCAGCCATTGGACCGCCAAGACCGGTAACTACATTTCGAAGAGCACGATCGTTAACGTCTTCTACCCGTTTCCAGATAATTCGCCGCGGATCAAGGTTCATTGCATTATCACGCATAATATAGTTATCAATTAAAGCGGCCAAAGTATTATTAGCACTTGTAAGAGCATGCAAGTCACCAGTAAAGTTCAGATTAATATCTTCCATTGGAACAACCTGACTATATCCACCACCGGTTGCACCACCTTTTATCCCAAAAACAGGACCCATCGATGGCTCACGCATTGCAATCGTTGTCTGATAATTTAATTGATTTAATGCATCCCCTAAGCCAATTAGGACAGTCGACTTTCCTTCACCAGCAGGAGTTGGATTGATGGACGTAACTAAAATTAGTTTATGTTTTTTATCAGGTAACGGCTTTACATTTAAATCAATTTTAGCTTTGTACTTACCATATTGTTCGATTTCGTCTTCTGAAAGTCCGAGCTTCTCGGCAATTTCTGTAATTGGTTCCAGGGTCGCTTGGTCTGCAATCTCAATGTCTGTCATGAATATCAGCTTCCTTTCTTTAGGCCTATCTTAATTTCATTATACACTAACTCAAGACTTTTTCAGCAATTTTGCAAAATAAGTTCGATTTTCATTAACTTTATCCAACTAACCAACGTATATTGTTCGGATAACCAAAAAGAAAAAATAAAATCCCGCTATGGAACTTTATTTTTTACTTACTTCTTTTTTGCACCACGAATGGGTTTTACGCCTAATACATCAAGTAAGAAGGTAAAGATTGGTACCCCCACAATCAATCCCCATGTACCAAAGAGATGTTCACCAATCAGCAATACAATAAAAGTATAAAAGATTGGTAGATCTGTCCGGCTAGACATAAACTTAGGATTTAAGACGTAGGCCTCCAAAGTATGGATGATGATAATCATGATGATAATGTAAACCACATCGCGAATTCCACCGACTGAGTAACCAACCATTGCCAATGGGATTGTTGAAATAATTACCCCAGCAACCGGAACCAAACTAAAGATAAATACAATCAATGATAGGGCGAATATCTGTGGCATCCGCATAAATAATAGGCCAATCATGGTAATCACCGTATTGCAAATAGCAATAAAGAATTGGGCCTCCAATACAACCCCAAAAGTATTGACAAATTTCTTGCCAAAATAATCAATATCCTGGAAAAACCAGCCAAAATCACTATCTAAAAAGCTATGAGAAAATTCATTCATCTGTTTTAATTCAAGCGTATAGAAAAAGCTCAAGATTAAAGACATTACAAATGAAACGGTGATTGCACCAATACTTGTCAAAGTGCTAACTGCGATTGTTATCCCATGTCGAACCTGACTCATAATAGTAGCGGTACTTACGTAATGGCTGACATAACGATATATCATCGTCGCTTGATGCGTACTATAGAAATGAACTACTGAATTAACCATTTTAACAACTTGCCGAGACAAAACTGGTAAATAGCGTGTCACTCCTAAATACAATAGAACAATTAACAACACATAGGTAACGATTACAATTAAACTTGTCGACATTCGTGGTAACCACCGCTGGACGAGTCTTACCCAACTAACAACAAGGTAAGTAAGAATAAACGTAAATAAAATTAAATTCATCATTGATCTCATTAACCAGAGTACGACAATGATTAATAATAAGACGGTGAATCGCCGTAGTTTTACATTCTCAATAAAATGCTTCCAGGCATTCGTCATTCAATCATCCCCCTATTTTTCTTACTAATTAGCATAGTAGCAAGCTTTCATTTTTTCAGCAATTAGTTTATCGCTTTCTTATGAAATGTTTTTTATAAATTGTCTTGAAACACTTTTATTTTAAGGGTGTTATAATGAATATTATTATTGCAGAAAGAAGGATACGTTTCATGTTAGAAAAGACGTTCTATAAGTCACTACTAAAGCACTCGTTTAACATTCCAGTAAAGATCGTATTTTGGGATGGATCAAGTGTTATCTATGGTGACGGAACTCCTGAGGTAACCATCACCTTTAACGAAAAAATTCCAATGCGTGATATTACCAAGAACGCCTCAATTGCACTTGGGGAAGCCTACATGGATAAGAAAATCGAGATCCAGGGTAGCATTCAAGAATTGATCGAATCAGCATATGAAAGTGCCGATAGTTTTATGCGGAGTTCTAAGTTCCGCAAATTTTTGCCTAAACAAGGCCACTCAGAAAAAGAGAGCGAAAATGATGTCCAAAGTCATTATGATGTTGGGAACGACTTCTACAAGTTATGGCTTGATGATACGCTAACTTACTCATGTGCTTATTTCACTGATGGCAACCATGATGATCTTACTAAGGCCCAAGTTGATAAGGTTCATCACATCTTAAAGAAGCTTGATCCAAAGCCTGGCAAAACATTGCTTGATATTGGATGTGGTTGGGGAACATTAATGCTAACCGCCGCAAAAGAATACGGCTTAAAAGTTACCGGGGTTACTCTAAGTGAAGAACAATATCGCCTTGTTAAGGAACGGATTGAAAAAGAAGGTTTGCAAGACGTTGCCGAAGTTAAACTAGTCGATTATCGCGAACTTGGTGACCAAAAGTGGGATTACATTACATCGGTCGGAATGTTTGAACACGTCGGAAAAGAAAATCTAGGTCTTTACTTTAAGGACATCCAAGGTTATCTTACCGATGATGGTGTTGCTTTGATTCATGGTATTACTCGTCAACAAGGCGGTGCATATAATGGGTGGATTAACAAGTATATCTTCCCTGGCGGTTACGTACCTGGTCTCGAAGAAATGATCGGTCACATTGAAGAAAATCATATGCAAATCGCTGATATCGAAATGCTTCGTCGTCACTATCAACGCACCCTCGAAATTTGGGATATGAACTTTAATGAACATCGTGCTCAAATTCTTGATATGATGGGCGAACGTTTTACACGGATGTGGGATTTATACCTTCAAGCATGTGCTGCATCATTTGAATCTGGAAATATTGATGTTATTCAATACTTGATAACTAAGGGTCCTTCAGGTAAAAACTTACCAATGACTCGTGATTACATGACAAAATAGAACAACCTAAGATTAGTTCAGGACAAAAAATATCTCGTTCTGGACTTTTTTGTTACTCTAAAGATAGAGCGTAGAGCTAGTGAGAAATCTTTATTCCCCCATCTCTTTCACAAACTTATCCTTTGGAATTCTTTAATATTATTCGTGTTTTGGTTTAAAATAGGTTGATTTAAATTAAAATGTTCGTTATTATAATGACACATTCGAATGTAACTGTTCTATCACTTTCAGAATTTCAAAGGAGTATATAAATTATGCAAAGTCAATTTTCAACTGTTGAAGAAGCATTAAACCAATTAGTAAATGGTGGTTATATCATCTTAGCCGATAATGAAGATCGTGAAAACGAAGGTGATTTAGTAGCTTTAGGTGAAAATGTCAACGCTGATACTATCTACGAAATGTTGAACGAGGCAAATGGTTTGATGTGTGTACCAGTAAGCGAAGATATTGCTAAACATTTAGCGTTTAAGCCCATGGTAGAACATAGCACTGACCCACACCAAACACCCTTTATGGTTACTACTGATGGTACCTTAGAAGCTACCGGTGTTACTACTGGTGTTTCCGCTTTTGACCGCGCAGCAACGATTCGGCAAATTGCCAAGCCAACTGCCCAAGCATCTGATTTTAATCATCCCGGCCACATTCAACCTCTTTACGCCCAACCTCATGGATTAAGAGATCGAATCGGTCACACCGAAGCAGCTATTGATCTTGCCTATTTAGCAGGAAAGGCACCAGTTGCTGTTATTATCGAAGTGTTAAAGCGTGACGGCACGATGGCTCGTCGTGATAGTCTGTCAGTCCTCGCTAACCGAGTTCATGTACCATTTATTACAATCAATCAAATTATTGAGTATTTAGATGTAAAGGGAATCGATTATGCCGCTGACCTCGCTAAAGTAAATGCTTAATTAATGTATTGTATTCCCTTTCATTTTCGATTACGTTAAAATATAGACATAATTACCTATGAAGGGATGTTTAATCATGGACGGTGCGATTTTTTCGTTTAATAATATCTTTGTTAATACAAATAAGTTATCCTTTACTGCATGGCAACGTTTTGCAATGTATGAATTTGGGATGGGATTACCTGGAAAATTAGCTTCCCAATTTGATAACCTTACTCCTTCGCAAGGGCTCTCCCTAGTCTTAGCCCATTTTAATGCTAATCCTGCCCCTAGCGAAAAGGCTTCAATGATTGCAGAATGGCAAAAATTTCTTAACGAAGAAGCGGATAGCCTAAGTGAAAAAGATCAACTTCCAGGGATTAAGCGTCTTTTACTAAATCTCTATGATCATTACGTTAAAATTGCTGTTTTAGATACTAATGGGGATGTGCAAAATGTCCTCAAACAAATTGGCCTTGATAACTATGTCGATAGTATCGTTAAGACTAATGATAAAGAAAACCCATATCTAACTGCTGTTAATCAATTAAACCTTATCGGCGCTAATTGTATAGGAGTTGGAACGACAGCTCATGATATCGAGAATATTCATCACATAAATGCGATTGCAATTGGTGTTGGTGATGCCAAAACATTAGCAAGTGCAGATTATCAAGTAGTACAAGTTGGTGACTTACGCTACCCAATGCTCCAAAAGATTTGGGAAGATAAGCAATAAGATAAAGCCTAAGATTAATTCAGATTAACATTCTTTCTGAATCAATCTTAGGCTTTTTTGATAATTAATTATTATGATGCTTGCTCTTTACTCCAGCTTAACGGGTCTTTTCGCCATTCTTGCAGAGATTTGAGGTGGCCTGCACTAATTTGGTTATTTTCCTTGGCGACCTTAATCAAAGTCATATAATCCGTTACTGAATAGTATTTTAGTCCATTTGCCATAAAGTTTTGCTCGGCGGCAGGCAAATCATAAGTAAAGACAGAAACAACACCAATTACTTTTCCACCGGCATTGTTAACCGCCCGTACAGCATTTAGTACACTACCACCAGTTGAAATAAGATCATCAATCACGACGACTTTTTGTCCTTCTTTAAGAACCCCTTCAATTTGCTTGCCTTGGCCATGATCTTTTGGCTTAGTCCGAACATAAATCATCGGTAATTCCATATTCTGAGCAACCCATGCCGCATGAGGAATTCCAGCAGTTGCTGTTCCGGCAATAACATCGGCCTCACTAAAATGAAGTTTAATTTGTTCAACCATCCCATTAAAAATTGCTTGCCGAACTTCTGGATAAGAAATCGTCAATCGATTATCGGTATAGATTGGGGATTTTAGACCGCTTGCCCAGGTAAATGGTTGGTCTGGGCTAAGGGTAACAGCATGAATATCTAATAATGCTTTTGCAACGCGTTGTGAATATGTCATTTTTCTTCCTCCTCATTTAAGAATGCTTTTTGAACTTCTTGATAAGCAGCAACCGGGTCAAAGCTCTGGGTGATTGGCCGTCCAACCACAATCGCATTGCTCCCATCTATTCTTGCTTGGGCAGGGGTAACCACTCGTTTTTGATCGTCTTTTATTGCATGAGTCGGGCGGATTCCTGGCGTTACACATAGGAAATCATCCCCAGTCACTTCACGAATCGCCTTGATTTCATGGGCTGAGCATACTACGCCGGCCAATCCTACTTTTTCTGCTAGTTGTGCGTAGCTTTGAACTGACTCAATCAACGACAAATCAACATGCTGTTGTTCATGCAGAATTTTTTCATCAATCGAAGTAAGTTGGGTAATTGCTAATAACTTTGCTGGTTCAACGCCTGCTTCCTTAGCTCCTTCTTCTAGACCGGCTAATCCGGCAATCAGCATTTCACTGCCTCCCGCTGCGTGAATTGTCGTAAAATCAATTCCCAATCGACCAATAGCTGCCATTGCGCGATGAACCGTATTCGGAATATCGTATAATTTCAAATCAAGGAATACCTTAAATCCCCGCTTTTTCGCCTCTTTAACAATTACTTGTCCCAGGCCATAATATAATTCCATTCCAATTTTTACGATCGGCTGCGGTTTTACCATTAATTTATCAAATAGGTCAATTGCTTCCTGTTTAGTTGCAACATCGATCGCCACCATCGGTACGAAGCGTTTCAAAATCTTACCTCCCATAAATCCGTAAGTTTCTTAATCCCGTATCTATCCATTACGATTGGTAAATCAGCTGCAATTTTCGGGCAAGCCAATGGATCATGAAAACTAGCTGCCCCGATTTGAACAGCATTAGCACCCGCCATCATAAATTCAAGGACATCTTCAGCTGACTCAATTCCACCCACGCCGATGATCGGTAAAGAAGAAACCTGGCGGACCTGGTGAATCATTCTTAATGCTAAGGGTTTAATTGCAGGACCTGATAAACCGCCAGTTACATTAGCTAAAGCCGGGCGTCGGGTTTTTAAGTCGATGCTTAATCCTGTTAACGTATTAATCATCGTCAGGCCATTAGCGCCCCCTTGCTCAGCTGCTTGCGCGAGGGGAACAATATTAGTTACATTTGGTGTTAGCTTTACATAGATAGGAATTCCTAGGGCAGCTTTAACTACTTGTTTTACTAATCGTTGAAGTACTTCTGGATCAGTTCCCATTGCCATCCCGCCGTGTTTTACATTCGGACATGATACGTTTAATTCAATTGCTTTCACCCCAGCCGTATTAGCAAATTCACTAACGACTTTAACGTATTCGTCTTCAGAAAAACCAGCAGCACTTGCAATAATCGGTAGTTGCGGATAATTTTTTCGTAACCACGGAATTTTTTCATTAGTTGCTGCGGTAATGCCCACATTCTGAAGACCATTAGCATTAAGCCAACCGGCACTGGTTTCACAAACTCGCGGACGCGGATTGCCTTGATGGGGATAAAGGGTCGTGGACTTTAACACAAGGGAGCCTAAATGATTAAGGTTATACTTTTTAGCTGCTTCTTGCCCATATCCACAAGTCCCACTTGCCGCAATAATCGGATTTTTTAGTGATAATCCCGGCAATTCAACTGCTAATCGTTGTGTTTCTTGCATTATCCTTCTCCCTCCAGATATACGAGTTTTCCATCGACATAAGTTCGCTTAGTCATTCCGTATACTTGTTCACCAACAAATGGAGTATTGTGACCCTTAGAGAAAAACTGGTCTGGTTGAATTACATCTTGATGATCGATGTCAAATACAGCAATATCTGCTGGGTCCCCTACCTTTAATAATCCAGCGTTATCAAGGTTAAAAATTGCTTGCGGCTTAACGGCCATCCAGTCAATCAATTGGGTAAGCGTAAAGATACCTGTTTTAACAAAGTGTGTATAGAGTAAGGCAAAAGCTGTTTCTGAGCCAACAATACCATTTGATGATTTAAGAAATCCTTGTTGCTTCTCCGCATCGGTATGTGGCGCATGGTCGGTAGCAATACAATCAATCGTGCCATCCAATAGCCCAATTAAACAAGCTTGTTGGTCAAGACGCTGCCGAAGAGGTGGATTCATCTTAAATTCAGCATCATCCTCTTTAATATCAGCATCGGCTAAAAGTAAATGATGGGGAGTCACTTCACATGTAACGTTAATTCCTTGTTGTTTGGCATGACGAATCAGGTCAATACTTTCTTTAGTTGAAACATGGCAAACATGATAATGAACCCCAGTTGCCTGCGCAATCACCAAATTCCGGGCAATTTGCGCTGTTTCACTAATCGCTGGCATTCCTGGTAGAGCTAATTTTTTAGCAATAGTTGCGCCGTCATTAATTACCCCATTTTGTGCAAGTTGATTATCTTGAGCATGATCACATAACAGAGCGTTAACTCTAGCCAGTTGTTGCATTGCTTGGTATACAACTCCAGCATCTTGAATTCCCGCACCATCATCGCTAAAAAGACGGGCACCTGCAGCATACTGCTCAGCAACATCAACTGCTTGTTTCCCAGCCCGACCAACTGTAACTGGTGAGTATTGGAGGATTTTTACCAGTCCAGCTTTCTCGTTTCGATCAACCTGTTCTTTAAATTTTTCTGGTGTGTCACATGTCGGATTAAGGTTGGCCATTGCAGCAATTGTCGTAAAGCCACCATGTGCAGCAGCTTTACTTCCTGTGGCAATCGTTTCTTTATTGGTATAGCCTGGCTCGCGAAGATGAACATGAACATCAATTAGTCCTGGTGTAATCAAGCCATTATCCAGGTCGATTATTTCTGCATCACTTGGCGCCTGGATATGCTCGCCAATTGCCTTAATCTTACCATCTACAATCAAAACTTCACTCTTAACCAATTCATCATTATAAATTCGCTGGCCATTCGTTAGTAAAACTGCCTTACTCATCGCAATCACCTTTTTACATCAATCCTTGGTAACGAAGAACTCGACTAAGAATTGCCATCCGGGTATATACGCCGTTTGTCATTTGTTGGAAAATGCGGGAATTAGGCGCTTCAACAAGGGAGCTATCGATTTCAACACCCCGGTTAACTGGCGCTGGATGCATAATGATTGCACCCTGCTTCATCTTTGCGGCCCGTTCTAAAGTTAAACCATAAGCTTGGTGATATTGATTAGCATCAAAAGCCTGACCGTCAGCAGTCGTTAACCGTTCATTTTGAACTCGTAGTAAATTAACTACATCCATTTGAGGAAGCAATTTGTCAAAGTCACCAAAAGTTCCATATTGTTCCAGCGTAGGATCATACCATTTTTCTGGGCCAGCAAAATAAACCTCTGCTCCTAGGCGATTAAGCATCATTGCATTTGAGTGCGCTACTCGGGAGTGACTAAGATCACCAATAATTAGTACTTTTAACCCCTTGAAATCGCCAAATTCTTCATTAATGGTCATCATATCAAGTAAACATTGCGATGGATGTTGACCGCTACCATCACCACCATTTACAATTCCGATCTTAAGGTCTGAATGATTAATCAATTGGTTGTAATATTCATTTTCCGGATGACGGATTACCGCAACATTTACACCGATTGATTCCATTGTCTTAACAGTGTCATAGAGGCTTTCCCCTTTTTTCACTGAACTCGTGCCCGCTTCGAATTCTAGTACATTCATCCCCAACTTCATTTGTGCCATTTGAAAACTAGTCTTTGTTCGGGTTGAGTTTTCAAAGAAGAGGTTAACTGCATATGCCGGTGCAGTGAGAACCGCTTGCTTTCCAGCTTTATATGCTTGGGCTTCATGAATTAAATCAATTGCATCTGCTGCGTCCATGTCGGCAACTGTTACTAAATTTGGTTGAATTCTTTCTGTACTAATCATCAATAGCGCTCCTTTTCCAGTCTAATTACAACAAAACAGTGATAACTTCCCATTTAAATTTCGAGAGTCATCACTGTTTGCTTTTAGGATATAAGTAGGCTAAAAACAACATACCGTTCTGCTCTCTCTGGAAACAATTAAATGGTCGGTCGTTTCAAAATACCTATTGATTTTACTGGCGTATTCTTGGTGCTACTGCTTAAAAGAAAAACCTTCTCAGCAATAGCTAAGAAGGTGTACTTAAACGCTCAATTAAATCCTTCCTAGCCTCACGGGACTAAGTTAAAGGTATTTTTGTTATTTATGATAATAAGCGTAGTTTGCGAAATTGTCAAATCTTTTTTCTATTTTTCAAAGGATTCTTTTAGAGCTTGCCATAACTCTTCTTGCTCTGCCGTGTGTTCTGCATTTTTACGACGAACAACAGCAAGGTGTTGAGTAACTTGGGGAACAATTGGCACTTTAACCACTTTACTATCTAAGTTTTCACTTATTGATTGTTCCATCAACAAGGTTATCCCCATCCCCAAAGCAACCATATTTACTAATGTTCTTCCTTTTTCTCCTTCAAAAACGGAATATGGGTCAAACCCAGCAGCAGCACAAACCTGTTGAACAAAGACTGCAAATGGATTTTGATGGTTTAGTGTCAAAAATTTTTCTGTTTTTAGATCAGTAAGCGTTAATTCCTTTTGTTCAGAAAGTGGGTTCCGCGCTGGAATATAAGCTACTAAATCATCAGTTCCCACTGAAAGCACCTCAAAATCATCAGGAAGTTTGCCAGCATAACTAATAAATGCCAGCTCACTTTCCCCTTGTTGTAGCTGTGCCATTGGATCAATATCTTCAACAATATTCATTTTATGTTGCTGGGCTAATTTTTTAATAACCGGGGCTGCTTGATAATTGGCAAAGCCTGGGACGACAGTAACTTTGATCGCTTCTTCTGCTTCCTTTTTTCGATAATCCGTAACTACCGATAATAATTTAGCATGTTTTTGAGCAATTTCAGTGATCAACGGTAAAATTTTTGCCCCGATTTCAGTTAATTCAACTACGCCGCCTTCAGGTCTAATAAGCTTGACGTTAAGCTCTTCTTCAAGCGCCTTAATTGTGCGAACCAATTCATCAACCGTTATCCCTGATTTTTTTGCTGCATATTGATAATCCAAAGTATTAGCAAGATTAACAAATGCAATTATTTGCTTAAAATCCAACGTACTCACTTCCTAAAACAAAAGGGATTGGCTTCTTCGCAAGTTAGAAACCAATCCACTGTTTAAAGCTTAATTTAATTATAACAAAACTACTCTTATAACGCTAAACTCAGAAGCCAAACAGCAACCAATCCAGCAATCACTGAAATCGACATTGATCGAGTAAAGTACGCAATCACAATCACGATCAATGCTGCAATAATTCGTTCTGGATAACCAAACAGAGTAAAATGATAAGAGCCAGTTAAGAAAATCCCTTTTACAACCAGGGTCGCAAATAAACTAACTGGGACATATTTCATCCATTCATTAAACCATTCTGGAATTTTTCGCGTTGAGAAGAATAATACTGGTAGATAACGGGGAATAAATGCCGCTAAAGCTGCCAAGATAATCACTATAATATGGTAAACGATTTTATTACTTAATAGTTGTTCCATGTCTAGCCCTCATCAGGATGTTGATCATCATGTTTTCGCTCTTCATGTTTCTTGTCATGGTGTTCAACAACATCTTCAATCTTAGTTTCCAGTTTTTCAACTTCCTTAACTTCTTTTTGTTGCGCTTGCTTATCCTCGATCGTAGTCTTTGTGATCTTCGGCCTAAACATTTTTGTCAAGAACCAGTTCGAGTTTGGATGCTTACTATGATGACGAACTGTATTTTCAATCAAGAATCCAACAAAGGAAGCAATTAAGGTCGCAATAATAATCCCAAGGGTACTTTTAGTCAACGCTTGGAAGTATACTCCAAGAACAGCCGCCAAAAGTCCGATAACTAGGGTCAAGTGGTTTTGAACCTGCATTACGATCATATATAAGAATAAGGCAGTTAATGCAAAATCAACCACTTCAAGGTCAATCGAAATTGCACCACCAATCAAACCACCAACCATGTTTGAAATCGACCATGCTGCAAGTGAATAATACTCCACTAACAACGCGTCATCGGGATCCCATTTCTTATCAGTTGCAAACTTCATATAGTTAACCGCATAATTTTCATCGTTCATTGATGCAGAAAAGATAAAGATGAAACGTGCTGATTTATCCTTAATATATTTAGATAAACTCGATCCTAACAATGCATATCGTAACTCCAAGAAGAAAAGTGAGATAAAGATAGTCCCTAATGGAGCGTTACTTGCTAATAACGATGCCAGAATAAATTGTGCTCCACCAGAGAACACTAATACCGACACCAATAAAATCATTATAAAGTTTAAACCTGCTGCGTGTAGCAAGATTCCACAGGCCAATCCAATCGGAATATAACTAAGACACAATGGCATTGAGACACCAAGCACCTCAAGCCAGCGTGTCCTTTCTGGATTTATTTGTGCTTTAGCCACAGAATTTCCTCCAATAATTTGTATCTTTTATAATATCAAGTGACACAATGCTCTTTTAGTCTACCACATATAAAATTAGTTGAATATAATTGAAAAAGAAAAAAGTCTAAAATCAAATGATTTTAGACTTTTTTCTCATTTTTGGTTGTTTTCTTTAATTTCTTGTTTTAAAGGTAATGTGACAATAAATGCTGTTTCGTCTTCATTTGAAGTAACCTTGACGCTCCCATGATGAAGATCAACAATGCTTTTGACAATCGCTAAACCTAATCCCGTTCCACCAGTAGCTCGTGAACGGGAAGCTTCCGCGCGGTAGAAACGCTCAAATAGGTGATCAAGTGCTTTTTCAGGAATTGGTGTACCATCATTAGCAACTTTGACGACCACCATATCATTTTCTTGCTGGGCATTGATCCGAATGTAACTTGCACCATTGCCGTATTTAAAGGCATTTGAAACTAAATTATTAAAAACCCGCCCAAGCTTCTCCGGATCCGCCTCAATCATTAAAGGATTAGGGATAACTGAGGAAGTAATTTCAATTCCGCGATGCTGGGCTTCTAATTCAAAACTTGCCGTTAATTGTTCAATTAACTGGTTAAGATCGAGTTTCATAATATTTACTGGTGCCCCATGTTGCTGAACTTTTGTATATTCAAACAAATCGTCGACCAAGGTCTTCATTTGTTTAGCCTTCTCATAAGCAGTATGGGTGTATTTTAGAATATCTTCCTCACTACGATACTGCTTATCTTCAATCAATCCCAAGTAGCCAATAATACTAGTCAATGGCGTCCGTAAATCATGGCTCACATTAGTAATCAGCTCATCTTTTGACTTTTCAATCTTCCGTTCGTCATCCATTGAACGCACCGCACTATCAACTAATGCATTTACACTAGTAATAACATGCTGTTGATTCCCTTTTAGCCGAAACGGAATCCGATGATCCAAATGTCCCTGCGCAATATAGTGTAATTCCGCGATAATATGATCCATTTGATAAAGGTGGTACCGGCGACGCAATCGCCACCATACCACCCACACATCAATAATTACTAAAAAGGCAATTAAGATCCGCTGATAGCTCCATATTTGTGCTTGAAGGGGGCCAATCTTCAATGATTGCTTAATCATAAAGATTCCATTGGTTACTCCCGGATTTGACTGAATGGCATCTTGAATAATTACGATAATCGCCATATTCAGCAATAACAATAAGATAACCGTTACTACCCCTTCTAAAATAAGCGAACTCTTTTCACGCCCCGTTAACTTCACAATTTTTCCTCCACATCATTAAGGCTAGGCTTTAGTGGTCTTCCACCTTATAACCAACACCCCACACAGTTTGAATAACCTTTTCACCGTTAGTTGCTTCTTCAATTTTATCCCGCAAGTGACTCACGTGAACCATGACTGTTTTAGCTGATACGACACTTTCTTGTTGCCATACCCGCTCAAAAATATCATCTGCTGAGAAAACACGATTAGGGTGACTGGCAAGTAAGTATAAGATACCAAATTCAAGGGCTGTTAATTGAATTACATCCCCTTTAATCGTCTTAACCTCGTGAGAATCTTTATTGATTAATAATGGACCAACATTAAGAATATCGGGTTGATCATTTGTCACTTCTCCTTGGCTCCGACGAAGTAATGATTTAACTCGTGCCATTACTTCGAGCGGATTAAATGGCTTAGTAACATAATCGTCCGCACCAGTGATTAGACCTTGTATCTTATCCATATCTGCCGTCTTAGCTGAAAGCACTAAAATTGGAATATCAGAATCTTTCCGCACCCGCTTAATTACATCCATTCCATCGATTTCTGGCATCATTAAGTCAAGAATAATCAGACCGATATCAGGATTAGTATTTAGCTTTGTCAATGCTTCTTTTCCGTCGTAAGCAGAAATTGGCTCATATCCTTCATTTCGGATGTAAATTTCAAGTAATTGAACAATTTCTTTATCATCATCAACAACTAGAATTTTCATAAGAGGTACTCCTTTTTACAGCATAATATCCTATTGAATATTATAACTAACTATGCGAAAAAAGCGATCATTCTAGGATAGCCTTAACAAAAAGTTTACCCTCCATTATTTCTCGGGAAATAAAAACTGCTGTGACTATATCTTCACGAATAAAGCCATAGCAGTTCCTTATTGACTTAATTATTTATAGTTAGGTGCACTACGAGTAATTTGGACATCATGAGGATGTGACTCAATAAGTCCTGCATTAGTAATTTGGACAAATTGGGCCTTTTCGATCAATGTTGGAATATCAGCAGCACCAACATAACCCATTCCTGAACGAAGGCCACCATCAATTTGGAAAACAATATCAGAAACATCGCCCTTGTATTCTACCCGAGCTTCAATACCTTCCGGAACAAGCTTATTAGCTTCATTTACCCCACCTTGGAAGTAACGGTCGGAGGAACCATGTGCTTGAGCCATTGCACCAACAGAACCCATTCCACGATAAGCCTTGTACTTCTTGCCATTGTCTTCAAAAGCTTCGCCAGGTGCTTCCGTAGTACCAGAAAGCATACTACCAAGCATTACTGCATTACCACCAGCAGCAAGCGCTTTTACAACGTCACCAGAGTACTTAATACCTCCATCGGCAATAATTGGCTTGTTATATTCACGAGCAACACTAGCAGCGTCATAAATAGCAGTAATTTGTGGAACACCAACTCCAGCGACCACCCGAGTAGTACAAATTGAACCAGGACCGATACCAACTTTTACAACATCAACACCAGCATCAAACAAAGCACGAGTAGCTTCACCAGTAGCAACATTACCAGCGATTAAGGTTGCGTCTGGGAAGTGTTCGCGAATTTCCGCGATCTTACGAAGAACACCTGCTGAATGTCCATGAGCTGTATCGATAACGATAGCATCTGCGCCCGCCTTCAAAAGGGCTTCAGCACGTTCAAAAGTATCACTAGTAACCCCAACTGCTGCAGCAACTAATAAACGATTATTATCATCAACTGCAGCCTTAGTTGCTCCTGCAGGTACGACTACGCTCTTTACATTAGCTACTTCTCCTGCTTGGGCTTGGATTGACATGTTTTTGTGAACAACCCCTAAGCCACCTTGTAAGGCCATTGCAATCGCCATTGGTCCTTCAGTAACAGTATCCATTCCGGCACTAATCAACGGAATATGAAGTTTCAAATTATCAGCTAACTGTGTACTCAAGTCAACTTCATTTGGTAATACATGACTTTCGGCTGGAATAAGTAATACATCATCGAAGGTTAAGCCCTTCTTGGCAAATTTCGTGTCCCAATTTGACATCTGTAGTGCAACTCCTTTGATTTTTAATTAGGTATACTCTACTAGGATTTCGCACTGAGGTCAATCTAAATATTTAAATTAATTTAAAAAATTAACTAGGCTATTCGCACTCTCCTGATCAATAACCAATGTATTTGCATAACCAGCAGTTAAAACACCATGCACTGCTGGTACCTTAGCAACACTGGCCGCTACTAAAATACTGTGTTTTTTCTTTCGCAACTCTGGGAGCGCAATCCCAATCGTTCGTTGGTTAATATCTTCATTTACTATCTGACCCTTGCTATCAATGAAACGAGAGAAAACATCCCCTACCGCCTCATGTTGTAACGTTAATTGCTCCTGCTTGGTGAAGTAACCTAATTTAAATAACAATGCTGAGTCACGTACTGTTCCTACTGTGAAAACAGCAATATTAGATTGCTCCCCTAACTTCATAATATGTTTGATATGGGTATCGTTAGCGACTAATTCACGTGTCTTTGCATGATCAAAGATAACAGGTAACGGCAAATACTGGGGAACGGTATTAAAAGCATTCGCAAAGATATTAACCGTTTCAAACGCATAATTTCGCGTATTAGTATTTGCCATACTGCCTTTCATTTGAACAACAGTGATATCAGTAACGTCTTTAGGTTTCAAATGCAATCCTACTTGATAGACGGTTTTTCCCCAGCCTAACCCAATAATGTCTTTATCTTCTACGACTTGTTCGATATATTTAGCTCCCGCTGCGCCAACTTCTTCAAGTGAATCATCCGTGCCTGGAACAATAATAATTTTATGCAATGATGGATATTTAGCGAGTAAGTCTACTTCCAACTGGTGAAGCGGAGCAACGGGATTATGAATTTTAATGGTTACTAATCCTCGGTCCCGACCAAATTGTAATAATCGTGACACTGTTGCCCGGGAAATATTCAGTTCAGTTGCAATATCACTTTGGTTCCATCCATCACGATAATATAAGGTTGCTACTTTTAGCGCTAATTCGATCTTATTTTTATCATCCATCTAATTTCCCTCCTTTCTCCATATTAAAGAGGCTGAGAAAAAACTTTTGTTTTTTCAACAGCCTCGTTTTTTATACTAATATTGTTACGATATCGTGGAAATTAACCACAAGGCTCGAGGCTAAGTTCGAACGATAATCAACCCGTGCCGTGCTAATCACCGTTCTATCCTTAGCCCACCGCCTTGTCGAGAAGGT
>BLMQ01000145.1:0-8471 GCA_011958095.1 Lactobacillaceae bacterium
TTGCTTGCGGGGGCTCCCAGAGGCTAGCTTCGCGTCGAAAAACGAAGTCACAAGTTACTTCTGTCTCGCTCCCATTCTATTTAGTCTGTCATTTTCCGTGCTTTTAGTGCCCAGAGGATAGAGACAGTATCAATTATTTCCTGTAACATGGCGCCGAAAAAGGCTGGAATAATTCCGGTACTAGCAATAAGCATTAGGATGGTACAGATTGCAATTCCGATTAAGACCGCTTGTTTTGCAATCCGCAGAGTTTCCTGAGAAATGCTAACGGCTTTTGCGACTCGCGAAAGGTCATCTTTTAGGATAACAACGGCAGCTGATTCACTAGCAGCCGTTGATCCGTGAGCTCCCATCGCAATTCCAACATCAGCTGTCACAAGAGAAGGCGCGTCATTTACGCCATCCCCAACCATGAAAACAGGATGTTCATTTGTTGGAATAGCTTTAAGTGCATTGATTTTATCTTGTGGAAGAAGATCGGCTTTAACTTGGGTGATCCCTACTTGTTGGGCAACTTTATCTGCAATAACAGCTTGGTCTCCCGTTAACATTAATAGATTGGTAACTCCAAGCTTTTTTAACTGGTTCATTGTTTGCTTTGCTTCAGGACGAATATGGTCGGTAAAAGTAATTGCACCATAGTATTGCCCATCAACACTCACATAGATAGCTGTTGCTGCTAACATCTGGTCAAGATTTTTAGGAGATACGAATTTTAATTTTCCTACTTTAACTTCTTGCCCATCAACAGTTGCTAAAATTCCTTTACCGGTTAATTCGGTAAGTTGATCGACAGGTGATAAGGAAACATTATATGCAGTGGCATAAGAAATTAGTGAGCGTGCTAGGATATGTGATGATTGTTGTTCAGCGCTTGCAGCGTAATGGAGGAGTTGCGTTGAGTCAATTTTTCCTGTAGGGAGGATTTTATCAACAGTCAATTGACCACTTGTAATAGTTCCTGTTTTATCAAATGCACCAGTTTTAGCAACCGCTAGTTTTTCCAGTACGCTCCCTGTCTTGACCACAATTCCGTTTCGTGAAGCCCGACTCATTCCAGAAACCATTGCCACTGGAGCTGCGAGGATTAACGGACATGGTGAGGCAACAACGAGAACTTCCGCAAATCGTTCGGGACGGCCAGAAAGCATCCATGCAAGTGAAGAGATAATAATAGCAATAATCGTAAATGGAACAGCATATCGGTCAGCTAATCGAACAAAGTGGGCAGGAGTCGATTCAGCCTCCTTAACCAATTTAACGAGTTGCTGATATTGACTATCTTTGGCTAGTTTGGTGACCTGTAAAGTAATGGCATTATCACCATTAACTGATCCTGACATCACTTCGTCACCAGCTGTTTTTGAAACTGGCCGTGATTCACCAGTTAATGACGATTCATCGAACAATCCCTCACCATTTTTAATAATTCCATCGACTGGTACTAATTCTCCTGGTTTAACGATAAGCTGGTCGCCAATTTTGACATCGTTAACTGGGATATCGCTGGTTTTACCATTAGTGATAAAATGCGCCGTTTGTGGTGAATTATTAAGTAATGCTTTTAATTCGGTGCTTGCTTTTTTTGCGGCATAATCTTCTAAGGCATCTCCTCCGGTTAACATTACAAGAATAACCATCGCTGCCCAATATTCGCTAACGGCTAGCGTTGCGACGACAGCCATAATGGCAAGCAGATCAACGCCATATTTACCACTACGAATAGTTTTTATCATGCCAATAAACATTGAAAAAGCAACAATTGCCCCAACGATAGTAACCAAAATTTGTGCGAAAAGGTGTAAATGGAATCCAAATTGGAGTACAACTGCGATTGCTGCGATTACTAAGATGATAATTAATTTTTGCTTATTAGATAGTTTTTTCATAATACCCCCGCTTAGTTCTAATACTTTCTACACTTTAATTATAGAGTTTTTTGTGCAGTGATATAATAAAAAGTTAGAAATATTAAGGAGAACTGGTGAAAAATAATGCAAAATGGACAATCTTATCAACGAATTTTTGTATTGATAATTGATTCATTAGGAATTGGAGCAACCGCTGACGCAAATTGTTTTGAGAGTCTAGGGGCTGATACGCTAGGACACCTTGGGGAACACTTTCGGATGCGGTTGCAATTACCGACTTTTCAGAAACTGGGTCTAGGAAACTTGCACCCAATTATGGGAATGCCTTCGCTTGAAAATCCGTCTGCTGCTTATGGACAAATGAGTCCAATCTCAATAGGTCTGAGTGATCGTGAAAGCCAGTGGGAGATGATGGGCTTGGCAACGACCACTGAACCTGACATTTTTATTGATGGTGTGCCGTTGGAAATAGCGACTAATTTTGCACGAAAAGCAAAGCGTCCTCTTTTAAGCAATTCCTTAATGAATATCCGGACTGCGTTGAAAGATTATGGCCTTGAACAATTAGCAACAGGTGGTCTGCTATTGGCGACGGCTAGTTCTTCGAGTGTTTGGTTAATTGCGCATGAACAGACTATTTCGGTTGGCGAATTAAAAGAAGATTGTCAGATTTTGCGAAAACTGTTGGATAATTCCCCATATACTATCGAAAATGTGAATGGCCTTCTTTTTAGTGGGAACCAGCCAGCTAATTTTTATCCCCAAGAACTTTATAAATTTCCTTTAGCTCCAGCAAGTTCAACGGTTATTGATTGTCTACTGAAAGAAGACTATGCGGTGAAACTAATCGGAAAAAGTACCCAGTTCTTTAGTTTGGATCATAATGAAATAACCGGGAATAATAAAGGAAGCTTTGTTCAGTTGCAAGAACTGATCGAGAAAAAGTTTACGGGTGTTTGTATAGCAGAAGTGGGGGAGATAGAGCAATTTGGTAAAGCGCGTAATCCTGAAGGCTTTGGAACGGAATTGATGCGGATTGACCACGAACTTACAAAAGTCATCGATAAACTACAAGATGATGATTTACTGATTGTGACAGGGAACTTTGGGAATGACCCTACTTATCCTGGCGAAAAACATACTCGTGAATATGTGCCGTTACTTGTAACATCACCACAGATAAAACCAAATATTTCGCTCGGTGGCAGAAGTTTTAGCGATATTGGGGCAACGATTCTTGATAATTATGACTTAGAAGATAGGTTGACAGTTGGTAATAGTTTTTTAAGAGAATTATTTTCTGCATATAGATAAAAGAGGGTGGAAAAATTCTGATTTTCCATCCTCTTTTATTGTGACTATATTAACGATGAAATTTATAGTAAATAGCAATTCCCATAATCAAAAGAAGGACAAGGGCAGCAAGACGCGGGTTTGTTTTAAATAACTCGTGCATTGCATGAATTTGTCCAATACCAAGGGGAAGAGTAAACATAGAAAAGACACCCTTTCAAAATTTACTTAAGCGCTTAGTAGTTTTTTATAAGGAATTCTTTCATATCTGTTGGTTGATGTCCAGTGATATGCGCAAAGTCGTCAGTAACTTGGTCCATCAAGCCCATTGCAGCTGCTTGGTACATCGAAGCGAGTTCGTTTCCGTCACCCTCAGCCGCGTAAATTTCAGCAAATCTTTTTACGGTAACGGGGTCATAACCAATTTCTTCACCCGTAACATTAGTCATAATATAACTAAGTTCTGGCATTGTATAATTTTTGCTCATGGTAAGGAGATAATTTTGTCCCTTGTCTCGCAAGTATGGTTTAACTGCTACATTGGCGATGGCTTCAGCACTATCTTGGCGGGAAATAAAACTCATTGCCTGGTCACCAACCGGGTAAATGATATTGTGGCGTTCAATTAATTCTGGAAGGTAAGGGACGAGTGGGTCAGCATACAATGAATTCTTAACAACAGCGTATTTAAGGCCAGAACTGGCAAGTCGGGCAGGTAAGTATGCGTAGTAGCCAGCCATTTGGAAAGGATTGTTATATTGATCTGCAATAAAACTAACATCGACTAAATTATGAACGTCAGCCTTAAACATTGCGGTTAATGAATTCTCAAATTCGTCAATTCGATCCTTAACTAAGTAGGTGATGCTTGGAATGTAGATAACAACATCGATTCCGCTAAAGGCTGCCGTCATCTTAGCAACGTCATGATAGTCAATTGCGGCAATTTCATATCCGGCATCTTTAAATTGAGAAGCTTTGGCGGGATTGTGAACACCGACGCGGATGTTATCTGGGGATGTAAGTTTGCTTAATTGCTTAACAACGTGTTGACCAAGGTGCCCGGTTGCCCCAGTAACCATATACTTCATTATTAATTCCTTCTTTCTTTTTCGGCATCTTTTAGTGCTTGCTTAACGCGAATAGTGTCGATTACATCCTGTAAACTGATTCTTGCGAGTTTAGCTTTTGCTGCTGTTTCTGCTTGCTGGTAAAAGCCGTCAAGCGTCTCTTGAATATTCCCGCCAACGATGCATTGTGGATTTGTTCGTTCATCAATCGTAAATAGATGAGCATCTCCTTCGATCGCAAGAAAAACATCATAAAGTGAGATGTCTTTAGGAGATTTTGCAAGTGCTGGATCTGCTGCACCATGAACGGTATTGATTAATCCAGCTTTGTTGAGCGCACTCATCAAACGTCGGACGACAACTGGTGAAGTTTCAATGCTGCTAGCGATATTATTACTTGTTAATGGAATAATTCCTTGATAAATATTAATGAAAGCAAGAATGTGGATGCTATCACTAAAACGGGTTGAAATTTTCATATTATCATTCCTTTAATTATGATTGTAATTTATGAAGTTACATGATGTCAAGAGATTGGATTTATCATTGCCTTGACAATTATTTTTCTTAGAGATAGTATTAGTTTATTGATTGAAACTTTTTTAGTTACAAGTTAGGAGAAAATAAATGAGATTTAAGAAAATCGTTGCTCTTTCATTATTAAGCATTGGTGGCTTACTAGCAGGGACTATTATGCCGGCAGTAGCAAGTGCTGCTAGCAATAAACCAATTATTGTAGGATCGAAAAATGTTTCAGAAAGTAAGACTGTCAGTGAAATTTACGCGCTTGCACTTGAACATGAGGGTTATAAGGTTACTCGAAAACCCAATATTTCAAATAATGTGATTTTTAGTGCAACACAAAAAGGCGAAGTTGATGTTTATCCTGATTATACGGGAACAATTGTAGAGGCATACCTTAAAAAGAAGGGAACTGGCAAGAGTGCTAGTCAAATGGCTAAATTAGCACACGATGGTATTCAAAAAGACGGCTTAACGACATTTAAATACGCCCCAGGTGATAATCGTCAAGGTGTTGCAATGCCAACTAAGGACGCGAAGAAGTACCACATTACCAATTTAAGTGAACTACAAAAGAATGCAAAGAAGATTAACTTTGCTTCACAGGGTGAGTTCGAAAAACGTGCTGATGCCCTTCCAGAAATGAATAAGGTTTATGGTAAATTTGATTTTAAGTCGATTAAGGACTATGACGTAAATTTACTCTACAAGATTATGGAACAAGGAAAAGCACAAGCAGCTCCAGTTTCAACAACTGATGGTCAATTAGCAACTAGTAAGTTTACTTTACTAAAGGATAATAAGAATATTTGGCCACCATATAATTTAGTACCAGTAGTAAATAAAAAGGCTGCCAAAAGTCATCCAAAAATGGAGCAAGCCTTAAATAAAGTTGATGCGAAGTTAACAACTAAGCAATTAACTGATCTAAACAAAAAAGTTAATGTCGACGGGCAAAATTATAAGACCGTTGCTAAAAATTGGTATAATCAAAATATGAAATAAGTGCCAAAGGGGCAGATAGCTAGTTTTTCTTGCTAGATATTTGCTCCTTCGTTATAGGTAATAGATGGGGAGTGGTAGCTTGCTAGGGCAAATAATTCAATATTTTCAAACAAATAGCGGACAATATTGGCAATATGTTGGTCAGCATATAGTTCTTACCGTTGTAACGCTCGTGATTTCAATGATCATTGCATTGCCATTAGGATATATTGGTTCGCGAATAAAACCAGTTGCTCAATTTTGTGTGATGTTTGCGCAATTGTTACGAATCATTCCTAGTTTGGCATTACTGTTTTTATTAATTCCATTTATTGGAACGGGGGTTATCCCTGCGTTAATTGCTTTAATTGTTTTAGCGCTTCCGCCGTTGCTAATCAATACAATTCTTGGCTTTAATGAAGTGAGCCCGCTATATAAGGAAGTTGGGATAGCCCTAGGGATGGATCAGCGTCAGTTGCGCCGGCAAATAGAGATTCCCCTTGCGTTACCCTATATTTTAAACGGAATAAAACTAGCATTGGTTGAAATCATTGCTAGTGCAACCTTAGCTACTTATATTGGTGCTGGTGGATTGGGAACCCTAATATTTACTGGCTTAGGCTTATACGATATGAGTTATGTGGTGATTGGCGCAGTAAGCGTTGCTATTTTATCCTTGCTGGCAATGATTAGCTTTGATTTTTTAATTAGAAAGGTACAAAAGCATGACAGAACCAATTATTCAATTTAAACATGTTGAGAAGCGTTTTAACGATCAAACGGTGATTCCTGATCTCAATTTTACAGTCAACAAGGGCGAATTTATAACGATTCTTGGCTCATCTGGTTCAGGGAAAACTACTACCTTGAAAATGATTAATGGGTTGATAGCGCCAAGTGCTGGTGAAATCTTAATTGATGGACAAAAGCTTCGGGAACTCGATCTAGTAAAATTACGCCGGCACATGGGATATGTTGTCCAACAGATCGGATTATTTCCGCATATGACAATTGGACAAAATATTGCAGTTGTACCCAAAATGCTGCATTGGGATAAGAAAGAGATTAATAACCGTGTTAATGAATTGCTAAATCTTGTTCAACTAAACCCCACTGAATATATGAATCGCTATCCTCAACAATTATCTGGTGGGCAACAACAGCGAGTAGGAGTGGCAAGAGCTTTAGCGACTAACCCACCGTATGTATTATTTGATGAACCCTTTGGCGCGCTGGATGCCTTAACGAGAATGGAATTGCAACGAGAAGTAAAAAAGATTCATGAATCATTAGCAGAAAAGACTTTTATGTTTGTAACTCACGATATTAACGAGGCCTTATTTTTGGGACAGCGAGTAATGATCATGCATGAAGGAGGCATCGTTCAATTTGCTACGCCGGAAGAAATTGTTCGCCATCCAGCAACTGAATTTGTTGAGCAGCTTTTAGGAACGATTCGCCAAAATCAAGATTTGTGGAGGCAACAATATGATTGAGTATTGGAATGAGAATTGGCCGATAATGCTTGATGATGTGCGGCAACATGCAACGATGGTTCTTTCTTCATTAGCAATTGCTTTAGTGATTGCAGTTATAATAATCTTATTGTTTTTGCGCCGTGAAAAGTGGCTTAACAGTTTGATCTATTTCTTTTCGCTCTTATATTCGATTCCAAGTTTTGCATTTTTTGCCTTACTCTTACCAATTTCTGGGTTAGGGATAAAGACGGCAATTATTGTTTTAACGGTCTACTCTGAATATGTTTTATTGCGTTCCTTCATTACGGGAATTCGTGGTGTTGATCCACAATTAATCGAAGTTGGTGTTGGGATGGGGATGACATCTCGACAGGTTTTTCGCCAAATTCAATTGCCACTAGCATTACCGGCAATTTTTAGTGGAATCCAAGTGGCCCTAGCTTCGACAATGGCAATGGCAACTATTGCGGCAACGATTAATGCCGGTGGTCTGGGTCAATTATTGTTTGAAGGACTGCAGGGCCAACAGGTAGTACCGATTTTGTGGGGAACAGTTTTAACAATGGCTTTAACATTAGTCTGTGCCGGAATTGTTCAATTGATTTCGTGGATGTTGTTGCATCAATGGAAAGGAGTATTAAATAACTGAGCAGGAAATTAGTAGTATTCACTGAGAATTCGTATAATCAAAATAAGTAACGAAAACGAGGAGGGTGCTACTAAATGGATAAAAATGAATTAAAGAAATTAACGCCAATGCAATATGCCGTGACTCAAATGGGAGTTACTGAAAAACCATATAGTGGTAAATATGATCGATTTGATGAACCAGGTATTTATGTCGATGTTGTTAGTGGGGAACCATTATTCTCATCATTAGATAAGTATGATGCAGGATGTGGGTGGCCAGCATTTACTAAACCGATTAAGAATCGTGTCCTTACCGAAAAACGTGATCAATCATTTGGAATGGAGCGAACCGAGGTAAGAAGTAAGGAAGCTGATTCGCATCTCGGGCATGTCTTTACTGATGGTCCAACTGATCGTGGAGGATTGCGCTATTGCATCAATTCAGCAGCTTTGCGGTTTATTCCGGTTGATAAATTGCAAGAAAAAGGCTATGGAGAATATCTAAGTTTGTTTGATAAATAACTAAAAATCGAGAATGGAAGAAAAATTTTTCCATTCTCGATTTTGGTTTGTGCGCCCGGCATGGGTATTAGCTAGGCGGTGAAAGTCCGCTATGGGCCGTA
>BLMQ01000146.1:0-1067 GCA_011958095.1 Lactobacillaceae bacterium
CCGATATAAAAGAGCATAATTCGAACGGGAATGCCATTAATCGCCTTAGGAATAACAACTTTAGGATTCTCTGCCTCAGCCGCTGTCACCCCTACCATTTCAATTCCAACAAAGGCAAATACAACCATTTGAAAAGAAAGCATGAAGCCCTTTGTCCCGGTAGCAAAAAAGCCCCCATCATTAACTAAATTTGCTGGTGTGGCAAGATAACCGCTTGTCGAATGGAAATGAAGCAAAATCAAAATGACGCCAACGGCAATTAAAATAATAATTGCCAGAATTTTAATAAGGGCAAACCAAAATTCGAGTTCACCAAACGTACTAACAGTCATTAGATTTAATCCCAGTAAAATTAGGAGAGTTATTAATCCAGGTAACCATTGGGGAACTTGAGGAAACCATAGTTGAAAATATAAGCCAATGGCGGTAACTTCGGCCATTGCCAATGCTAGCCAACACACCCAATAAGCCCAGTCCATTACAAAACTCACGCGATTACCAAGATAATCACGAATCGCATCCATAAACGAATGATAATGTAAGTCGGAAAGAAGCAACTCTCCCAGGGCCCGCATAATTCCAAAACAAATAATCCCAGTAATTAAATATGCTAAAAGGATTGCTGGACCAGCAGCGTGAATTGCCTTCCCCGATCCGAGAAATAATCCCGTCCCAATTGTTCCACCAAGTGCCATTAATTGAATATGACGACTTTTAAGTTTACGTGTAAATTCTTGTTTTTCTGCCATGATCCTCTCTCTTCCTCAATAATTGAAGTTTTATTAATCCTAGTTAGGTTTACTAGTCATTACTAAAAAAATCAACTATGATATATAACATTGAAAACTTATTGTATACCATTTTTCGTAGAAGGAGAAATCACATTGCATGCATTAGTTCACTGGATCCCATTTTTTATTTATTTCTTTGCAGGATCTGTTCTCGTCACTCATAATCACCTTTGGAAAAAATTCCCTAACTTCGGCCAGCACATTACAATTGCAACCTTTTTTATCTACTTAACTGCAATCGACTGGCTCTGCTTAACTCCTTCAATGTTTAATTTT
>BLMQ01000147.1:0-9605 GCA_011958095.1 Lactobacillaceae bacterium
TATTCGTATAAAAAACGAGGCTGTTGAAAAAACAAAAGTTTTTTCTCAGCCTCATGCTCAATTTTATAAAGTTAGTTTTCAAATGCTTTGATCATCCGGTCAAGCAATTCAAGATCTGTATCACGAGAATAGATATCCATGATCTCATAGATTTGTGGTGCAGAAGTTGAACCAGTAAAGGCAAGGTTTAATGGGAAGTATAAACCGCGACCCTTAATGCCAGTGTCCTTACCTACTTCCTTAATAGCCTGACTGTAATCAAGGTCATCGTCACCGTTTTCAAGTTTTGCCTTTAAGCCCTTGAGAACAGCTAAAACATCTTCATTAGCGAAGTCTTCGTTGTCCTTAAGCAAGTCATAGTTGAATGATTGGTCAAGAACCGTGTAGTATGACCATGCATATTGAATAACTTCAAGAAGCTTATTAACATCCCGTTGGTGAACTTTAATTGTCTTCTTAAGCAATTCAGTCAGTTGATCTTCTGGAATACTTTGAAGGCGCTTAGCTTCTTCAGTTTCGCCTTCCTTAATTAATTCCATTGTCCGATCAGTTAATTCATCGATCGACATACTCTTAATGTATTGAGCATTCATCCAATCAAGTTTCTTTTGATCGAAGTATGCTGGTGCCTTTGACATCCGTTTTGGATCGTAAACCTTAATCAACTCTTCTTTAGAGTAGATTTCACGTTCGCCAACTGGAGACCAACCTAAGAATGCAATAAAGTTAAAGATTGCTTCGTGAAGGTAACCGTGCTTCTTGTATTCACTAATGAATTGAAGGGTATCTTTATCACGCTTACTTAACTTCTTGCGAGTCTTTGGATTAAAGATCAATGGAATGTGGCAGAAAGTTGGGTGATCCCAGCCTAATGCTTCATAAATAGCAATTTGCTTTGGCGTATTTGAAATGTGATCAGCACCACGCAAAACATGGGTAATGTCCATGGTGTGGTCATCAACTACTACGGCAAAGTTATATGTTGGCATTCCATCACTCTTTTCAATGATGAAGTCACCACCAAGGTTGTCAGAGTTAAATGAAACATGACCACGTGCAATATCGTCCCATTCGTAATCATGGTCTTTAGGGAAGTGGAAACGAATAGTTGGCTTCAATCCCTTTGCTTCAGCCGCCTTTTGTTCTTCTTCACTCTTGCCATACCAACGACCATCATAATGAGGAGGTTCATTGTTAGCCTTTTGCCGTTCACGCATTTCAGCTAATTCTTCCTCTGTTGAGTAATCCTTGTATGCAATGCCCTTGTCTAATAATTCTTGAATGTATTTGTGGTAAATACCTTCTTTATTCCGTTCACTTTGACGGTAAGGGGCATACTTTGGATTTGGCTTATTTGGACCTTCATCCCAGTCAATTCCTAACCAGTGAAGATTTTCACGTTGGCTAGTTTCACCATCTTCAACGTTCCGCTTGGTATCGGTATCTTCAATCCGTAATACCATCGTTCCATCGAAGTGACGTGCAAATAAATAATTAAATAATGCTGATTGAGCATTTCCGATATGTAAGAAACCTGTTGGGCTAGGTGCATATCGAACTCTGACCTTTTGATCCATTATCTAAGACTCTCCTTTAGTAACTAATCGAAATATAATTCCGATTTAAAATTGGTTGCTAGTTTAACTAGCAGTCCTTAAAAACGTACTATCCACATTATAATAACACGCTTTTATTGCAACAAATATAATTGTATATGAAACAACATATTTGTCAATTAACTAGTTGATTTCGCATGAAAAACACTTAGCAAGCATTACGCAATTCACTCAATAAGATGTGAGTTTGTTGCAAAAATGTTGCATAAGTGTTTTTGTCATATTATATAATCGTTGATATTACTGTAATATCGGCTTGAATGAGACCACAGTATTAGTATTGTTCCATATAGTGTTGACGTTCCCAGTCAGAAACGTGTTGACGATATGAAGCATATTCACGAGTCTTGGCTTCCATAAAGCTGTTATAGAGGTGTTCACCCATTGAACTCTTGATAACCTCATCGTTAGCCAAAGACTTTAATGCATTGTGTAAAGTATCTGGTAAATCATGAATATCTTTTTCAGCTCGTTCTGCTTTCGTCATCGTATAGATATTTTCATCAACGTTATGAATTGGTGGTAAGTTGTTGCGTAAACCATCTAAACCAGCTTCAAGAACAGCAGCGATTGCAAGATATGGGTTAGCTGATGGATCTGCTGACCGTAACTCAAGTCGTGTTCCCATTCCACGATCACTCGGAATTCGTACAAGTGGTGACCGGTTAGAAGTTGACCAAGCAACATAAACCGGTGCTTCATAACCTGGAACCAATCGCTTATAAGAGTTGACGATTGGGTTGCAAATTGCAGTGTAGCTTCGTGCATGCTTCATCAAACCGCCCAAGAAATGATAAGCAGTTGCGGAAAGCTTATCTTTATCATTTTCATCAAAGAAGGCATTAGTACCATCTTGATTAAATAATGACATATTAAGGTGCATTCCTGAACCATTAATACCAGAAAGCGGTTTAGGCATAAAGGTGGCATGGAAACCATACTTCTTAGCAATTGTTTTAACAACGAACTTAAATGTTTGAATGTTATCAGCGGCTTCTAAAGCATCTGAGTACTTGAAGTCAACTTCATGCTGACCAGGAGCAACTTCATGGTGAGCAGCTTCAACATCGAAGCCCATCTTTTCAAGAGCTAAGACGATGTCACGACGGCAATCTTCACCAGGATCTGCCGGTTCCATGTCAAAGTAATTTTCCTTATCGTTAAGATTGGTAGTTGGGTTACCCTTTTCATCAGTCTTGAAGAGGAAGAATTCTGGCTCAGGTCCAATGTTAAAGTCTTTGAAGCCCATCTTCCGCATATCTTCAAGAACCCGCTTTAAGTTGTTACGGGGGTCACCTTCAAATGGAGTACCATCAGTCTTGTAAACACTGCAGATTACCCGCGCAACCTTTCCGTGTTCAGCACCCCAAGGGAATGCAAGCCAAGTGGACATATCTGGGTAAAGATACATGTCACTTTCTTCAATCCGAACAAATCCATCAATTGAAGAACCGTCAAACATAATTTTGTTATCCATCAATTTATCTAACTGACTAACTGGTAAGTCAACGCTCTTAATCGTTCCTAATAAGTCAGTAAACATAACTCGTAAGAAATGAATATCTTCATCCTTTACCATTTGGCGAACTTCATCTTTTGTAAATACGTGTTTACCCATAAAATTTCATTCCCTTTCATACAATCTCCACAGAAATAATAGATGACCATACCAATCTATCTAACATCTGCTTCTCTCCTTAACACTGTGACTTAGAATAACAATAGACAGGGCATAAGTCAATTCTATTTAAGAGCTTTATTTTAATAAAAAAAATCTTTCCTTCCGTACTTTATTTTTTTAACCAATCATTTATAAACTGCTTAATTTGATTAATATCATCGGGATGACGCAAAATATCAAACCAGTGAGTATCAGCCTTATTTCTAAACCACGTCAATTGCCTTTTAGCATAATGGCGAGAATCCTGCTTAATTTTTTCAACCGCCTCGGCTAGGCTAATCTCGCCACGAAAATAAGGAAATAGTTCATGGTAACCAATCCCCTTACCTGCCGGCAGGTTTTCCCCTCCTTGATCAAATAACCATTTTGCTTCTTCTAACAAGCCGTTTTGAATCATCAAATCGACTCGCTTATTAATCCGGTCATATAAAACAGGGCGCTCAGTAGTCAGGCCAATCAAGAGAAAATCATTTGTTGCTTTGAACTGTGGTTGATTGGAAAATAATTGACCCGTTTTCTCAATTACCTCTAAAGCCCGGATAACCCGGCGAGTATTAGACTTTGGGATCCGGACACTGGACACTGGATCCAACTTGTTTAATTGTTCCCAAATGTACTCGGCTCCCTTTTCTTCAGCAACCTTTTTCCAATGGTTACGAATTTCAAGTGTTTGTTGGTCAAACTGGTCACTTCCCAATGCTAGATTATCTGTTAAGGTTTGAAGATAAAATCCAGTTCCACCTGCAATGATCGGCAAATGATTACGTTGAGCTATCTCGTCTATTTTTTGGTCAGCAAGTTTCTTAAAACGGGCGGCAGAAAACCGCTCCTCAATATTGCAGATATCAATGAGGTGGTGCGGCACATCCCCCATTTCTTCGGGAGTAACTTTTGCCGTTCCAATATCAAGGCGGCGATAAACTTGCATCGAATCACCAGAAATTACTTCCCCATCAAATTCATGTGCCAGTTTTATTGATAGTGCAGTTTTTCCTACAGCGGTTGGACCGACAATTGCGATTACTTTATTCATCTTAACTCTCCAATTTTTATAAATTTTATGCTAAAACTTGTCCTTCTCACTGGTAAAACGCCATTAATTCTTGCATAATGGAGGTAACCTATAAATTCGAGGAGGTTTTATGTTATGAAACAATTAGCAAAAGGTATTTTAGTTGGTAGTTTAGCAACAGTTGCTGCCATTGCTAGCGGGGTTCTTACTTTCCATAAAACTGTCATTAAGCCAGCGGAAGAAGAAGAAGAAAAGTTTGATCAAAACCGTCGAGCTGCTATCCGTAAGGGCCGCTCAGCACACCAACTTTAATTTTATTTAAGATTCAAAACAAGAAATGGGAAATAGCCATGTAGCGACACGAAGCTAGTTTCATATTATCTTGCTATTGTTCGTGAAAGCAGTTGAGGCTGGAAGAAAACTTTGTTTTCTTCCAGCCTCTTTTTTATTGGTTAAATTTTACAAGAGGCTAAATTCCAAACGTTAGCAAATGATTGTTTAGAATCCTCAACCATCCTGATAAAAAGCATACAAGATACTTTTTTAATACTTGGACTTCTTAGTCTTACCGTCCCATGCACGATAACCATCTTTTAAAATATAAAGGTGGTTATACCCATGCTTACCTAAAAATGCAGCAGCCTGGGTACTTAATGTCATTCCTTCATCATATAAGTAAACCGGCAAGTCCTTCCGCAATTCGCCATATTGTTGACGAAGATATGGATAAGGCAAGTTACGTGCACCAAGAATGTGACCTTGTTTAAAGTCATTTTCTTGTCGCAAGTCAATAACCTGTGCTTTTCGCATTCCTTGCTTAAAGTCATCTTGACTAAGGACAGTTGCATATCTCTTTCGACGGTAAGTCTGAAATGCCCAGCTAAAAATCCATACTAACAAGATGATTATAATGACTGCATTAAGAATCATCAAGCCAGAGCTAACTCCAAGTACCACGATCATTTCCCCTTACAAATTAATCTGCGTTTACAAACTGACGAGCCAATGAAGCAGCACCGATAACACCAGCATCATTACCTAATTCAGCTAACTTCAATTGAGTTGAAGTCCGAACCGTTGGGAAGGCAAATTTTTCAAAGTTCTGCTTTACCCGCTTCAAAAGGAATTCACCAGCTGCGGAAACTCCACCACCGATAACAAGGTATTCAGGGTTCAATGCGTTACTTAAGTTGGCAGTTGCTAAACCGAGGTAGAAGCAAACTTCATCAACAACAGTATTAGCAAGATAATCATTTTCCTTAGCAAGGTCAAAAACAATCTTGGCTGTAATTTCGTCACCGTTATCAATCATTGCCTTCAAACGACTGTTACCTTCATATTCTTCCGCCTTATCTTGAGCGATATGAACAATTCCAGTAGCGGATGCGTATTGTTCAAGACATCCATGGTTTCCACAAGTACAAAGGTATCCATCTGGCTTAACAATCATGTGACCAACTTCACCACCGGCACCAACGACACCGTGGATAAGCTTACCATTGGAGATAAGTCCACCACCAACACCGGTACCTAAAGTAATAAATGCAACATCGTCACCTTCATTACCAGCACCCTTCCAACGTTCACCAAGTGCAGCAACGTTAGCATCGTTATCAAGAGCAAATTGCATCCCAGTGCCTTGTTCAATCTCTTCTTTAACATTTTGAGTTGTCTTCCAGTTTAAGTTGTAGGCACCAATAACAGTTCCCTTTTCACGGTCAATTGTTCCGGGAGTTCCCATTCCGATTCCAATAAATTGGTCGCGAGACATTTTATATAAATCAAGGTGGTGATTAATTGAGTTAATGATGTCTGGCACAATGTGTGAACCATCATCCAAAATGTTAGTCCGTAAAGACCACTTTTGTTGAATCTCACCGTTCTCCGTTAAAATTGCAAACTTGATAGTAGTACCACCAAGGTCAACACCAATTAATTTCTTAGCCATAATGATTCCTTTCCTGGGTAAGGTTTAATACAGTTTACCCCTTTTAATTCTCGTTTGTTCTTCACGATGTTCTTTACGCAAGACAATCTTTGCTTTTGTATAAGTTGAGTTATCTACAACTCCTGATTGATAGAGGTTATCAAGCTCAATGGCCATTAACTCAATGTCATACAGGCGCTTACCAACATATACAAACACGTTGAATTCTTTTAATAGTTGCTGAACATCGTATAATGTGCGGTAGTTTCTTGAGGCGATTGCCATAAATTATCACTTCAATTCTAGAGTCAAAATTACCAAACTTACCGTTAATACAGCTCCACTTAACAACCGTTTCAGGTAATCAACAGTTCCTAACATGGGAGCACCAACAATAAATGCAATGAAAAAGCCACCAAATAGGCCGCCAATGTGTCCTACCAAGTCAACTCCTGACAGGAAAAAATCCATCACAATATTAATAATAACAAATAACAAAAAAGTACGACTTAAGACGCGAACAATAACATTATGGTGAAAGCAAACACCCAACATTAAAAATGCGCCAAATAATCCAAAAATAGCAGTACTAGCACCAGCTGAAACTGTCGATGGCATGAAGACCGCGCTGGTAAGATTACCAAAAAACGCGCTGATAAAGTATATAACTACCATTCGCCAATGACCGAAAAACTCTTCAATGTAACGGCCAATATATAAAAGCGTAACGCTATTGACTACTAAGTGTGATAAACCAACATGAAGGAACACAGGTGATACTAAACGCCACCATTCACCTTCCCTGATTAAGGGCGTACTACGAGCACCCATATTCAGGAGGGTTACTGTATTAGTTGAGCCACCTGCATAAACTAACCAGCAATAAACTAATACCTGAAAAATTATTAAGGTAAGCGTCACGGGCGCCAATCTTAGTCCCTGTGTCCGCATCTTCTATATCCCCGGTAAATACAACACTTTATCTATCCGCTGATCGAATTCTTCTGGTTCCCATTCGTTTTCTTCAGCCAGTTGCGTTGTCAATGCCATTGAAACTTTAGGGCCCTTATATTTTTTTAGGTAACGATCATAATAACCGCCGCCAAAGCCCAACCTGTTACCAGATGCGGTAAAGGCTACTCCAGGAACCACCATCAAATCAATCTCATCTGGAGAATAAACTTTGCCATCATGTGGCTCTAAAATACCAAAAGACGTCTCGTCGAAATCGGTATCCTCATTCAATTCAACAAATTCCATTTGACGATGTGGCAGCGTCCGTGGAACAACAATCTGTTGGCCCTTATGACGCGCATGAAGGATAATAGGTGCAGTATCAATTTCAAAAGATTGACTTAAAGTAACAGCAATTGTCTTAGCCCCTGTCCATTCAGGTTGATCATATAGCAAAGATGCTAATTTTCGCTCTTCGTAAAGACGGGTGTTTAAATCTAATTGTTGAAGGCGCGCAATATATGCTTGTCGTAACTCTTTCTTTGAATAAGCCATTATGTTATGACCGCTCCTTTATAGTGAAGTAACAAACGGTATCAGATTTTATTATCACCGCTTGAGTGAATTTATGCAAGCGTTTTTTTATAAAAATAAATAAAAAGAGCCGGTCTCCCAGCTCCTTTATATGGTCATTACTTAGTTTCCCGATGTAATGTAACCTTTTGTTCCCGTGGACAGTACTTGTTTAATTCAAGACGATCTGGGTTGTGACGACGGTTCTTGCTAGTTAAGTAAGTCCGTTCGTGGCATGAAGTACATTCAAGTGTAATGTTGACACGCATTATTTTGACCTCCAAACTATTTCTTTTATTTAACGTGGTTATTTATCGTAACCCTAACTCGTACAACTATATCATTTATTCTTCTATTTGGCTAGTAATTTATCAAAGTTTGTTAAGGAAATTTCCTTGACAGTTTAGTTAGTCACCAAAACCCTTAGGACTCTGAACAGTCTTCCAGTAGGCTTCAAAAATTTGTTTTGCCATTGTAAGGTTGGCACCACCATCGGAATTTGAAGCTCCTGGAATAGCCAAAGCAACTACAACTTGTGGATTATCAGATGGCGCAAATCCAGCAAAACTTAGCGTAGTTGTTGAGTGCGACTTGTAGTAGGTTTCGGCAGTCCCTGTCTTACCAGATACTGATGGTTTAACAGATGCCAACGCTTTACCAGTAACATAACGGTTAGAACCATGAACCACTTGATAAAGCCCTTGTTTAACGACATCAAAGTCATCCTTAGAAGCAGGAATGGTTAATTGAACTTGGGGCTTTGTTGTATATTCAACGGCGCCAAGTTGACCATTGGCTTTCGTACCACGAATTTCTTTAACAATGTATGGGCGCATCCGGTTACCACCGTTAGCAATGGTAGACATATATTGGGCAAGTTGAATCAAAGTATAACCATCATAGTTACCGTATGACAAGTCAAGCGCTGAACCGATATGCTTTTGGTCAGCAGGTCCTGTATAACCGCTTGTTTCACCAGGCAAGTCGATTCCAGTTTTAACCCCTAGTCCAAACATGTTGAAGTAACCCCGCGCTTTAGCAAAAATACTTGGCTTCATCGTAATTTGCGCGTTTGGGGTATATTTCATCCCCGCTTCTTTCATGAGCAGTTGCATCATGTAGGAGTTGGAAGAAACTTCAAGGGCCGTTGCTGCATTAATTGCCATATTTGCTGATCCACCATGGTTAAACCATGATCCCTTAGATGAAGTGCCGGCAAGCTTAATTGGCATATCGGTTAAGGTATTATTTGTTGGCGTAATTACACCATCCATTAATGCCCCCATGACCATCGCCGGCTTTACAACTGACCCCATCGTAATTGGGTGGTTGATAGCACCAATTTCATCAGGGGTTTCTTTACCGGTTTCTGGGTCACGGTCAATTCCAGCCATCGCATAAATTGCACCGGTATTGGGGTTCATTACCACTGCATATACCCCAGTGGAGTACTGGTTTCCGGCAGCCGAGTAATTGTTTTTCAAAATCGATTGAACTTGCTTTTGGAATTTTGAATTGATCGTTAATACAAGGTTATCACCCTTCTTACCAGGGTACTTAGTCTTTTCTTTAGTTACATCATTTCCATCAGTAGTAACCTCAGTTTGCGACTTCGACCCGGCTAAGGTTGATTGGAACTGCTTTTCAAGATAACTTTGTCCAACGCTATCATTTCGAGAATATCCTTGAGCAAGCAATGAGTTAACTTCATCACTTGGCAAACCAGTAGTTGAGACCGTTCCTGTTAACGATTGAATATCTGTGCCTTGGGGGTAATTACGAGTCCAAGACGTGCCGATCTTTACCCCCGGCATTTCATTCAGGTGTTCCCCAACTGCTGCA
>BLMQ01000148.1:0-4931 GCA_011958095.1 Lactobacillaceae bacterium
TATTCGTATAAAAAACGAGGCTGTTGAAAAAACAAAAGTTTTTTCTCAGCCTCATTTTTTTATAGCTTATTATCAAGACGATCAATTAGTTTAGAAATATGATTGTTAAGTTGATCAATCGTGTCTTTTTGTTCATCAATATGTTCTTGTTGTCGTTCAATGGTATCGCGTAATTCATCTTTCTTGCTTTGCTTGTTCTTCTTTTGACTCTTCTTTAGAGACTTTACTAATGCTCCCATTGTATTAACGTCAAATTCATTTAATAAGCCAGCCAATTCATCTAATTTAATATCCCGAACTGAACGCTTATCGCTAGTTTTTACCTTTCCTTTTGCCATAATATTCATCTTCTTTCTACGCCTTTAATTATAGAAGATTTATCAAAAAATGAAAGCGATATATTTGTGATTACATCGCCAATATGTCCATCATGGTTGGTGTCAGCGGATGTTCTAAGACTAAATTCATTCCCACTGCCGCTTTTTTCTTTGGTCCAACCAATTCTTCTCTTACGGAGTCCGGTTGAATATAAGCAGGACCTAAATAATAAAATTCTTTGCCAACTGCATCGCTCTGTTTTACAAATAAGTGTAACTTTACTTGTGGTTTACCCTCTTTTACTCCCGCAAGCAACCGCTGCACCTCATCAGATGAAAGATGCCGAGGTGTCCGTGTGTACCAGCACAATGAACGTCCATCTTGTAGTTGATTATTATAGATAGCATTCCTTTTTTCTTCTGCATCCTTATGGTAGGTAATGAAAATCGGACAAACATCTTCTGCCACTCGATACCCATATAACGGCGCACTTACGTCGAGGGGCCAATTTAATAAACGACAAACATCTTTGCGGTCATATTGCTGATAAAGGGTAAATGCTTGCTTGAGGTCATATTGCTTAGCGATTTCAAGCCCCGTTGTTAATACATCTATAAACAAGCGCTTGAAATCATTGTGACTTTCTAGTCCTGCTCGAATTTTTGAATTTAACTGATACGTTAACAAATCTGGATGATCAACAATCGGCTGTCCGCCATACTGATCCTTTTTTAACTGTTTACCAGCTTTTACATTAAAGAATTGCAAGCTTAAAATATCATCAACTGATTGTAAAACAGCTGGTGTAACGCGAATATTTTGTTGCTCTAGTTCTGCTTTAAAAGCATCAATTGAACACGTACCGCGAAGTAAGCATTGAAGGAGAATCAATTCATGTGGCCGTTTACCGTTAAGCAGCTCTTTAGTTAAAAAGGCTAGTACTTGACGCTCATAATTAGTTAATTTAAGTTCTATTCCCATCTTCTCTAAAAAGTCACCATAATGGTTGAGTTGGGAATTTTGCGCAAATACGCGGGGATCAACAGAACCATAACGATAAAAGTCATCCAGCAAGGGTGTTCTCCCTAGTTGGTTAGCTAAATCATGGTATGCCTGCCGCAATTCACGCATCGAGTCCAATTTAACTTTATCAAGGGAGGCTAAAATTTGTTCTTCGGCAACCTTCGTAAAGTTAATGGTTGAAACATCAAAATTCGTTGGCACCTTAACTTCACGCCGCGCTTGATCCTTACTTCGACTATTATCCTGGTTAAGGGCAAGAGGAATCATGTAATTATGTTGGTAATTTCCAATAAAATCAATAACTGTCACAAAATCTTTACCAGGATATTTCCGCAAGCCGCGCCCGAGTTGTTGGGTAAAGACAATTGGTGATTGGGTATTACGCATCATTACAATCTGATTTACTGATGGAATGTCGACCCCTTCATTAAAAAGATCGACGGTAATGATATACTCAATCTTTCCTGCTTCTAATTGCTCAACTGCCTTTGCTCGCTCTTGACTACTGCTTTGATTTGTCAATGCAATCGCAGGATGGTTAGCCATGCTAAATTGGATCGCCAATTCTTTTGCCTCCGCCTGTCGACTACAAAATACTAATCCACGAGGCTGATTGCCACAATACCCATAATAGTCTAATTGATCAAGAACATAATCAACCCGTTTCGAAGCAATCAATCGGTTTAACTTAGAAGTTTCAGTAATAACTTCACCATCAACTTCATAATCGGTAACTCCCACGTAATGGAATGGTGCTAACATTTTAGCAGCCAATGCATCTTTCAGCCGAATTTCATAGGCTAAATGATAATCAAACAGTTTAAATACGTCTTGATTGTCCATTCGTTCAGGAGTTGCAGTCATCCCCAACCAAAATTGCGGCATAAAGTGGTTTAAAATCCGTTGATAACTAGGTGCTGCTGCACGATGGGCCTCGTCGATCAAAATGTAGTCAAATTCGGTAGCCTTAAGCTTATCCAGCACTACTTGTTGACTTAGTGTTTGAACAGTTGCAAATAAATATTTAGCATTCCAATCATGTCGATTACCTGTCAATAACCCGTAATCAGTTTTCTTGCCGCCAATAACTCGTCGAAAACTAGCTAACGATTTTTTGGCAATTTGTTCTCGATGAACGATATATAAGAAACGGCGCGGCTGATATTTTTTAACCGCAAACGCTCCCAGATATGTTTTTCCGGTTCCTGTTGCTGAAACGACCAGTCCTTTCTTAGCGCCTGTTTTTATCAGATTGCTTAATTCTCCTAAAGCAACCTGTTGCATTTGATTAGGTTCAATTGGTTTTAATTTTTCCGGTTGCGTCACCCTAGTCTTTGGTGGTTGCCAATTCTTGCGATACGCCGCAATCCACTCTGACGATAGAACAGCACTCTCATGTTTAACAGCATTCAATTCCGCCGTTAGTTGTTGAAAAAGGCTTCCTTCTTGGCGGGAGCTTAATTTCAAATTCCACTCCTTATTGACTAATAAAGCAGACCGTGTAAAATTAGCACTCCCAATAATTACGGTCTGATATTCTCCATGATCAAATAAATACCCCTTAGTATGAAATCCATTAAGATCAGCAATTCTGACCGTTAAATTAGGAATTTTTTGCAATTCTTCAAACATCGCGGGGTGATTAAAATTCAAGTAATTACTGGTAATGATGGTCCCGTGTACTCCTTGCTGTGCTAAGTCAGCCATCACTGCCTTAAAGGGGACTAACATATCTAACGTAATAAAGGCAACTGACCACGTAAAGTCTTTACATGACAGTAATTCGTGCCGTAACGTTTGCCAAATTGTCGATGATTGGTTGTTGGTTAATAATTGCGGACCTAACAGCGTATTACCTTGATATTGAGTACTAATAAGTCCATTCAAAATTGCATCTTGCAGCACTGAATTGTCCATGAAATACACCTTTCTAAAATTTAGACAAGAAATAAAAACGAACCACAAATAACGCCACAAATAAACCCGATAACCACATCACGAGGAAAATGAACTCCGCCAATCACTCTCGTAATAGCAGAGGCAACAGCTAAAACGAGTAAAATCACTCCTAAAATCAAATTTAACCTTAACCCACACATCGCAATAACAGTCGCCGAAAAAACATGACGACTAGGCAATGAATCACCAGTTTTTTGACGTCGAATTAAGGGGTTAATCGGAAATTTTTCGTATGGTCGTGGCGCGTCAATTCGTTGGCGAATAAAAGAAAGTAGGATAAAGCCAATACCGGGAATAAGCAGAAAGGGTCCTGCTTTCAAGACATTATTTTTCCCTACCCACACTAATATAACGATGTAAGCAACGTACATAGTCCACACAACAAATTTATTAACCGCCCGTAATAAAGGAATTGTCCACGGGTGTCGATAAAAAGGAGCTGTAATATGCTGATAGAACTGGAGATAATCTTTTTTCATTATGGCAAATCATTCCCGGCCGCAAGATATAGATCATACCATTCTTGGCTCGTCAATGTAATATCGCTCCCCTTAGCACTGTCAATAATATGAGCTGGCGTCATGGTACCAAGCAACACTTGCATATGCGCAGGGTGACGTAAAATCCATGCAACGGCAATTGCATTTTTACTTACCTTATATTTTTGCGCAAGAGTTTCTAACATTGTGTTTAACTCAGGAAATTGATCATTATTAATAAACGTCCCTGCAAATGTACCGTACTGGAAAGGCGACCATGTTTGAATCGTCATCTGTTTACGACGTGTATATTCTAATAATCCCCCGTCATGATTGATTGCAGCATCATCAGTCATGTTTGTATGCAGGCCAAAGTCAATCATCCCCGTATGCTTTAAGCCAAACTGTACCTGGTCAATCAAAAGCCGTTGATTTGTCGCCGCTTGAAGGAGCGCGATTTGTTGCGGATTAAAATTTGATACTCCAAAATGGCGGACTTTCCCAGATGCTTGAAGTTGGTCAAAGGCTTCTGCTATTTCTGCGGGCTCCATTAAAGGGTCTGGACGATGAATCAAAAATGAATCAAGATAATCAATCCCCATCCGTTGCAAAATTCCATCAACAGCAGCGATTAAATGCTTCTTTGACGAATCATACCGCTTTATTTTATTATCCGCGTTCGCAAGAAGGCCTCCTTTTGACTGAATATAAAAGTCATCACGGGTAAGACTGCTTTTCTTTAACGCTTCACCAAAATGGATTTCCGAAGATCCACGTCCTGACTGTGGGTCGTTGCCATAAACATCAGCTGAATCAATAAAGTTTATTCCAGCATCGTGGGCGGCTTCTAAGGCATCAATTGCTTTAGGCACCGCTAACGTCCCCATCCGCATAATGCCCAATGCAACATTCGATACTTTCCAACTTGTTCCACCAATTTGTACGTTTTTCATAATTAAAGCCCCTTTTTCTTTCTCCACCTTATACTGTCTCTATTTTAAGTTACTTTCTTGGATGTTATCAATTAAAATTCATAAAACAGAGAACACAAAAAAACGCGACAGCAAAGGAAAAATCCTTTGCCATCGCGCTAGGTCAGGGCGGTATGTGGGATTCGAACCCACGCGTGCCGGACCCACAAACCGGTGTGTT
>BLMQ01000149.1:0-18911 GCA_011958095.1 Lactobacillaceae bacterium
GAATGATGTTCTTCCCAGTAAATTCCCTTGTTTACTATATATTTGTTGCCCTATTTCTTGGTGCCGGTACAACCACTACTTTCGTTCTTGCAATGACTTTGTTCGGACTAAAGACCAAGAGTTCCACTGATACCCGAAACCTTTCTGGGATGGTCCAATCAGTAGGATACTTAATTTCTGCATTAGGCCCTATCGTTGTCGGGAACCTTTATTCACAAACACATAATTGGTTTGCAAGTTTAATCGTGATTGCTATTGCCGCTATCTTCTTTACAGTCTGTGGTGTAATAGCAGAACGGAAACAATTTGTTTAGAATACGTTTCAAAGCTGCGGAATTTTTCCCAGCTTTTTTAGTTAGTTTTGTTTTCATAAGCTATAATTTTAACCGATTCCAAATTTCTTTTAAAAGTTTTTTTGATCTAGACCATTAATTGATAAGCGCTTGCCAAAGACTAATCAACAAGCCATTTATCGGTGATGATCCATTTTCACTTTCTAAGACATCTTCTCAGAAAACGTTTCCTTTGATAGTGCAGATTGCGCTTTAAGAGTATATAATTGTCACGGTATAAGAATTTTCTGAAATTTCAGAAGGAGTGAACATTTTGGCTACAGAAAATAAGGCTGTCATTACATTATTTGGTGCGACTGGTGACCTTGCAAAGCGTAAACTTTATACTGCTTTGTTCAAGCTATATCAAAAGGGTTACCTAGCTGACCATTTTGCATTACTAGGAACTTCCCGTCGTCCATTAACTGACGAAGAATTCCAACAAATCGTTCGTGAATCTATTAGCAACATTCCAGAAACTGAGGATGGCCAAGCAGAAGCATTCTCAAAACACTTTTTCTACAAGTCACATGATGTTACTAAGCCAGAACATTACGAAATCCTTAAGCAACGCCTTGCTGAATTAGATGAACAATTTGGCGCTGAAGGCAACCGTCTCTTCTACATGTCAATGGCACCACAATTCTTCGGTACTATTGCCTTGAACTTGAAGAAGCAAGGATTATTAACTGACAATGGCTTTAACCGTCTTGTTATTGAAAAGCCATTTGGTCGTGACTTTGAATCTGCTAAGAAGCTTAACGATGAACTATCACAAACATTTAGTGAAAATCAAATTTTCCGGATTGACCACTACCTTGGTAAGGAAATGGTTCAAAACATTCAAGCATTACGTTTTGGTAACACCATGATTGAATCACTCTGGAATAATCGTTACATTGACAACATTCAAGTAACTTTAAGTGAAAAGCTTGGGGTTGAAGAACGTGCCGGTTACTATGACCAATCTGGTGCATTACGTGATATGGTACAAAACCACATCATGCAAATCGTTGCCCAATTAGCAATGGAACAACCAGTTGCATTTACTGATGCTGATGTTCGAGTTGAAAAGATTAAGGCTCTTCGTAGTCTTCGCCTCTACACACCATCAGAAGCAGCAGCTAACTTTGTCCGTGGACAATACGATGCTGGCGATGGAACTAACGCTTACCGTCATGAAGATGGTGTTGATCCAGAATCTGGTACTGAAACCTTTGTTGCTGCTAAGTTAATGTTTGATAACTATCGTTGGTCTGGTGTACCATTCTACGTTCGGACTGGTAAGAAGTTAGCAGACAAGTTTACTCGTATTGATGTTGTCTTCAAGAAGCCATTAATCGATATCTTTGCTAACCCACGTTCTGAAAGTGACCAATCTCTTAACTCAAACGTATTAACTATTTTTGTTGAACCTAACTCAGGTTTTGCAATTCAATTGAATGCTAAGCGCGCAGGTCAAGGCTTCACAACAGAACCTGTTGATTTACGCTTCTTACAAAGTGATTCTGATAAGAAGGAATCGCCAGAACCATATGAACGTCTTTTCCATGATGCACTTGAAGGTAACCACACAAACTTTGCCTCATGGGCTGAAATTGCTTATGCATGGAAGTTCGTCGATGTTATCCGTAAGCTTTGGGATATTGAAAAGCCTCAGTTCCCTAACTACACTCCTGGTTCCATGGGTCCAGCAGCTTCTGACGAACTCTTGGCTCGTGATGGACGTAAGTGGGTTTATCGTTTAAATCATTAGTTACTAAAAGTAATTTATAGCATTCTTGCTGTAAATTACTTTTTTATAATAAAAATTGATGTTTAGCGTTTGCACTATCTTTAATTTTTGTTATAATCGAGGTTGTGAATTATATTACATAAGTATTGAGGAGAGTGACTTTAATGTCTGATCAAAAAGCACAAATTGGTGTTGTTGGTTTAGCTGTTATGGGTAAGAACCTTGCACTAAACATCGAAAGTCGTGGCTTCACGGTTGGTGTATACAACCGTCACCGTAACCGTACTGACGATATGATGCGTGACCACAGCGATAAGAAGTTAGTACCTAGCTACACTGTTAAGGAATTCGTAGACTCACTAGAAAAGCCTCGTCGGATTCTTATGATGGTTAAGGCCGGTAAGCCAACTGATGCTCTTATCGACGAATTATTGCCATTACTTGACAAGGGTGATGTTTTAATCGATGGTGGTAACACTAACTTCCACGATACTATGGCTCGTAACGCTAAGTTAGACAAGTCTGGTATCAACTTCATCGGAATGGGTGTTTCCGGTGGTGAATTAGGTGCCCTTCACGGTCCTTCACTTATGCCAGGTGGTCAAAAAGAAGCTTATGACTTAGTTGCTCCAATCCTTACTAAGATTGCTGCTAAGGCTGAAGAAGATGGCAAGCCATGTGTTGCTTACATTGGACCAAATGGTGCTGGTCACTATGTTAAGATGGTTCACAACGGTATCGAATACGGTGATGAAGAATTAATCGACGAAAGTTACAACATCATGCGTAACGTATTAAAGATGCCTGTTGATGACATTGCTAAGACCTTTGCTGAATGGAACAAGGGTGAATTAAGCAGTTACCTTGTTGACATTACTGCTGATATCCTTACTCGTAAGGATGACCTTGGTGACGACAAGAGCAAGCCTATTGTTGACATGATCCTTGACCGTGGTGCCAACAAGGGTACTGGTAAGTGGAGCTCAATGACTGCCCTTGATGGTGGTGCTCCTCAATCAGTTATTACAGAAGCTGTTTACGCTCGTTACATTTCAATGATGAAGGACGAACGTGTACAAGCAAGCAAGGAGTTGCCTGTTGAAACTGAAGCTATTTCAATCGATGACAAGAAGGAAATGATTGAAAAAGTACGTCAAGCTCTTTACTTCGGTAAGCTTATGAGTTACGCACAAGGTTTCGAACAAATGCGGATCGACTCCGAACGTTACGACTGGAACCTTAAGTACGGTGAATTAGCTCAAATCTGGCGTGCAGGATGCATTATTCGTGCACAATTCTTACAAAACATTACTGATGCCTTCACTAAGAACCCAGACTTGAAGAACTTGCTTCTTGATGATTACTTCAAGGATATTGCTAAGAAGTACCAAAAGGCAACTCGTGACGTTGTTGCTCTTGCTGTTAAGGCTGGTATTCCTGTTCCTTCACTTAGTGCTGCTATTAGTTACTACGACTCATACCGTTCAGAAGTGCTTCCTGCTAACTTGCTCCAAGCTCAACGTGACTACTTCGGTGCTCACACTTACGAACGTACTGACCGTCCTGGTAACTTCCACTACAGCTGGTACGAAGAACAATAATCAAATAAATTTTGATTTAACGACTGAGATTCATTCTCGGTCGTTTTTTATTTTAAATTTCTTAACAAGAAAATAGAAACGTGGTTTGATTAGAATAGAGGTGATTATCATGAATAAAACATTTATGAGCGGCTATTACCAAGGTGTCGTCGAAACAGCCCCTGCTACCCTTTCGGCTGCTAAAACAGAACAGTTAGCAATTACGATGACAATCCTCCATTTACGTCATGCTGGAATAAACATTACATCAATCCATGATTTTCTTGTCAACGATCTTCATACAAATGAACGCCTTGTAAATAAATATATTAATTTAAATGCTGATGAGTTAGAAACTATTCAAGCCCAAGTTATGGCAATCGCTTTCAATCAATAATTGTTTTGATATTACTTCCTTTTTCGTAAAACTTTACTAAAATTGCATTGACTTTTTTTATGAAAACGCTTACCATTATTCGTGTAAGATATTATATGTTGTTGTAGAAAAGGGGAGTTAACATGGATGCAAAAATTGATACTGCACAGAAAGACCCACATGTTGTCCGCTCTCGTTTAGCCTATTCTTTAGGTGCATTCGGACATGACGCTTTCTTTGCATTACTTTCTACTTATTTCATGATGTATGTTACTGGACACTTGTTTACTTCGAGTGATAAACACTTTGATAACAAGATGGTCTGGTACGTCACAATGATCATCATGGTTTTACGAATCGTTGAATTACTCATTGACCCATTAATTGGTAACGCAATTGATCGTACTAATACACGTTGGGGAAAATTTAAACCATGGGTTGTTGGTGGTGGTATTATTTCTGCCATCTTACTTGCCGCCCTCTTTACCCCGCTTGGTGGCTTAAACACGAGTAATCCAGTCCTTTACTTAATCATCTTTGCTATTATTTATATTGTTATGGATGTGTTTTACTCGTTTAATGACGTTGGTTTCTGGTCAATGGTTCCAGCAATGTCATTCGATTCACATGAACGGGATAAAATAGCTACCTTTGCCCGGGTTGGTTCAACTATCGGTGGTCAGATTATCGGATTTGTCATCATGCCAATGGTTCTGTTCTTCTCCGTAAACCAAAATGGTGGTACCGGTGATGACCGTGGTTGGTTCATCTTTGCCGCAATTGTCGCTGCAATTTCAGCAATTACTGCTATTGGTGTTGGGATATTTACTCACGAACAAAAGTCATTGCTTCGTGAAAATAAGGAACAAACTAAGTTCAAGGATATCCTTAAGATCTTAGTAAAGAATGATCAGCTTCTTGCTATCGCTATGTCTTATCTATTCTTTACTACTGGTCAAACACTATTAAATAGTTTTGAACTTTACTACTTTACTTATATTCTTGGTAATTCTAAGGCTTTCTCTATCCTTGGTGGTTTGAACACAATTGTCGGTGTTATCTCAGTATTTGCTTTCCCATTATTCTCTGGAAAGATCGGTCGACACAAACTATTCTATGGTGCTGCTTCAATCGAAGTGCTTGGTGCATTGATCTTTGCCTTTGCCGGTAAGTCATTAGCATTAGTTCTTCTCGGTGCTGAATTATTCTTCATTCCACAACCAATTATCTTCTTAGTTGTTCTTATGACAATTACTGACTCTGTTGAATATGGTCAATTAAAATTAGGACACCGTGATGAATCACTTACCTTATCGGTTCGTCCATTACTAGATAAGTTTGGTGGAGCAGTTGCTAACGGTGTTGTTGGGGCTGCTACTGTTGCTGCCGGTATGACTGGTGGTGCTACTGCAGCTACTGTTACCGCTCATGGAGTAAGCATCTTTAAGGTTTACATGTTCTTAATTCCGATTGCTTTAATTCTTGTCGGTATTATCATCTTTGCACTCAAAGTTAAACTTGATGAAAAGTCACATGCTCAAATCGTTGCTAAGCTTGAACAAACTTGGGGTAAGCAATTTAACAATGACAACGACACGACAAGCGAATCTACTCCTACCCCACAACCTGGCGTTACTGATATTACATCACCAGTTGCCGGTACGCTTATTAACTTAAAGGACGTTAACGATGAAAACTTTGCTTCCGAGAACATGGGTAAAGGATTCGCTATAAAACCATCTGATGGTAAAGTAATTGCTCCATTTAGCGGAACAGTACGAGCAACCTTCTCTACTCGTCACGCAATCGGACTTGAATCTGACAATGGTATTATGTTACTGATCCACGTTGGTATTGATACCGTTAAACTTCGGGGTACTGGATTCATTAGTTACTTTGATAAGGATCAACACTTTGACAAAGGTGACGAATTAATGGAATTCTGGGATCCAGCAATCAAGAAAGCGGGCCTTGATGATACTGTCATGGTAACAGTCACTAACAGTAAAGACTTCGATATTAAATTATTGAAGGATGCTGGTGAAAAAGTAACTACTACTGATATCGTTATGGAAGTTACTAAAAAGTAATTAAATATCTTCTCTGTTAAAAAAGAGGCTGGAAAAATAATCCAACCTCTTTACCATTTTAAAGTCGTTATAAAAAAAGAGTTAATGGTAATATCTACCACTAACCCTCATCGATAATATTTAATGACTATTTAACCTGATCTACATCAGTCCGAACAACCAGCACATCAACAGGTGCATTACGCTTTACGTATGACGTAACTGAACCCATTACGGCTCGTTGCATCCGTGATAATCCACTAGCACCGATAATAATCATGTCGTTGTGGTGATCACGAGGGAAGTCAAATGAAATAATTGTCTTTGGATTACCAAGACGGATATGAATGTCAAGATTGTCAAAACCATCCTTATTCTTGGCAGTCTTCAACAATTCATCAAGGTATTGCTTTGACTTATCAACTAACTGGTAAGCAATACTTCCATCTGACATACCAGCAAAGTTATAAGCCATTGCTCGTGTATCAATTACGTTTAAAATATCTATATGGGCACCATTACGCTTTGCAATTGCGATTGCACGATGCAATGCAAATTCTGATTCCTGAGAGCCATCAACTGGAACTAGGATGTTTTGATATTCTTGATCCATAGGTTTGAACCTCCAAACAAACAAGTAATATATTTACTTAAATTATACCATTTTTTTAAAGAATAAAGCGAAGGAAACCAGAATAATACTGACCTCAGATAAAATTCTAAATTTCCTAAAATTTAGACTATACATTAATCTTTAATTAGAGTAATCTTAATATATCCAATATACCTTTAATATTTGAAAGTGAGGCCGCATCTTATGGACAAGATCGATAGGAAGATTATTAACCTTCTTCAAAAAAACGCCCGTGCTTCTTTAAAAGAACTCTCTAAAGAATGTTTTATTTCATCACCAGCAATTGCGGCGCGAATCAATAAACTTGAACGAAATGGGATTATTACTGGCTACCATACAAGTGTTAACATGGAAAAAATTAACTTTCATGTTAAAGCTTTTATTCAGGTGCAACTTGAGCCTCGCCAAAAACAAGAATTTTACCCCTACATTCAACAAATTCCCAATGTGATCGAATGTAACTGTGTAACTGGTGATTATTCAGAAATTATGGAAGTTGTTTTTCCTTCTACCACCGATTTAGATGACTTCATCAATACTATTCAACAACGTTTTGGAAAGACAAGTACACAAATCGTATTTAGTACAAGCGTTGACCACCGAGGAGTTAAGCTAGCACCAGCCCAAGATACCGTTAGTTCAGAGAAAGAGTAAATATAAAAGCGAAGGTGAGGATTTTCCCATCTTCGCTTTTATATTTATTTAATTTTATTCAGCTTCAACGTCAGTTTCTGTTGCTGGTTTTTCCTTTCCGTAATTATCTAAATATGCATTATATTTTTCACGGTCAAGAGCACCTTCAGACTCACCGATAACAAGTGTGGCAATTGAATTACCAACCACGTTTACGGCAGTTCGTCCCATATCAACGAAACGATCAATTCCGGCAATGAAAGTCAAACCAGCCATTGGAACCCCAATTGTAGAAACACTAGCAAGCAATACAACAAAAGAAGCTCCTGGAACCCCAGCCATTCCCTTACTAGTAATCATCAAAACAACCAGCAGAGTAATTTGGTGAGAAATACTAAGATGAAGTCCATATGCTTGTGCTAAGAAGATCGCCGCTAATGATTGATAAATTGCAGATCCATCAAGATTAAAAGTATAACCAGTTGGAATAACAAAAGCTGTAATACCCTTGCTTACTCCCATCTCGTGCGTCTTTTTCATCAAACGAGGCAACGTAACTTCTGAACTGGCAGTAGTAAATGCCAAAACAATCTCATCAAGGATCGCGCGCATCGTCTTCCAATAACGTAAATGGAAAATATGAGCAGTAATACCGAGGACAACAATAATAAAGATTAACATTGTCACATACGCAATCACAATAAATAATCCTAATGGCAGCAGAGCACTAATACCCATTTCGGCGATTGTCATTCCAATTAAACCAAAGACCCCAATTGGTGCAAACTTCATGACCCAATTAGTAACTTTGAACATAACTTCTGAAACTGCATTTAATACATCAATTAAAATTTTAGCCTTTTCCCCAACAGCTGCAATTCCTAATCCAAAAAGAACTGAGAACAGGATAACAGGCATCATGTCACCATCAGACATGGATTTAAAAATGTTCGTTGGAATAATCGACAAAATTAATGGCCAGAATCCGCTACTATGTTCTGCAGATTTTGCAGTGGACATATATTGCGAAATATCAGTTGCATGAAGTTTATGAATATCAATAAACGAACCTGGATGGGTAATGTTAGCCATTACGATCCCTAAAATTAACGCAATTGTGGTTAAAACTTCAAAATAAATTAATGTTTTTCCACCAATCCGTCCTAACTTTCTAATATCACCAATATTAGCAATTCCCACAGTTAAGCAAGAAACAACAATTGGCATTACGATCATTTGAATCAGCCGGATAAAGATTGTTCCTAAGCTCTGCATAACAGTGATGGCACCCTTATTTTGATAGAAAATTAATCCACAAATAATACCAAGGGCCAGCCCAATCATAATTTGCCAGCCCATACTGAGGCGTCCGAAACGATATCGCTTCACTTTATATCAATCTCCCTTATGTAGTCTTATTATACTTTAGCACATTTTTAGTAAGATTTTAGCAATTTTTAAGATTTTATTTAATTAAATCCGAACACTTTTTGCTCTTTCTAGGTATTTTATTCACTTCAATATAATAATTCTAATTTATAATTCGTAATTTTCACTAAAGAAAAATAAGACCGCTACTAAGTATTTCTCTAATATGATAGAGTGTTTAGAGAATATTTAATTGAACAGGAGTAATTTATGAACGCTTGGATAACGGAATTTATTAATCAGTTTGGTTATTTTGCAATTGCCTTACTAATTGCCCTTGAAAATGTTTTTCCGCCGCTACCATCCGAAATTATCCTTACAATGAGCGGATTCATGACGACCACCACTTCATTATCAATTATTGGTGTAATTATCGCCGCAACAATTGGTTCGCTTATCGGGGCACTTATCTTATATGCTCTCGGCCGCCAGTTAACTGTTAACCGTCTTGAACGCCTTCTTGGCCATCGCTTATTTAAGCTTTTGGGCTTTCATCAAGATGATGCTAAAAAAGCAGTCGATTGGTTTAATAAACATGGGACAAGCGGCATTCTCTATGGCCGCTGCATTCCCGTTATCCGCAGTTTAATCTCTATTCCTGCTGGGATCGCGCAAACTTCATTAGGGAAATTCTGCCTTCTTACTACGATTGGGAGTACAATCTGGAATACACTGCTTGTCGTTCTCGGCGCTTGGGTCGGCCAATCATGGAATAAAATTGTTATTATCTTTAATGACTATACAACTGTAGCTATTATCATCATGGCGATCGTTTGCCTATACTTTGCTTATCGGTGGTACCAAAAAAGAATAAAAAAATAAAATGATTCAGTTTCAATTAGTAAAAGCAATAACGCCATTACTATCAAAACTGAATCATTTTTCATATGCTATCGGGTTGTTTGCCGTTTGATCAAGTGAGTGCCGACAACTGTCTTGCATGGGTCATTATTCGGATTCTGCAGCCGTTTAATCATCATATCAACTGCGGCATGTGCCATTTCATCAGTGGCAACGTGTACTGCTGACATGCTTGGATAAACGTACTTAACGATTGCCGTATCGTTAAAACTAATCAAGGCAATTCGATTTGGAACGTTGATTTTGGCTTCTTGAATCGCTTTAAGCGCACCAACTGCCATCGGATCATTTGCTACAAAGATTCCATGCGGCATACGGTCACCAAGCGTCGCAATTGCCTTTTTCATCGCATTATATCCTGACATTGAGGTGTAGTTGCCAGCAAATATAAATTCTGGATGATAAAGGTTTTGTTGACGTAAGTTACTTTCAAAATAGAATCGCCGCAAATCAGGAACAATTTGTTGGTCCGTTGTCTTTTCAGTTCCTGCTAACATACCGATATCGTTAATGCCTTCGCTAACAAATTCTGAGATAACTGACCGCACTGCGTTTTCAAAGTCCGGTACTAAGCAATCGTAACCGGCAGCCAAACTATCGTAATCAACAAATACAATATTAGAAGTTACTAACCGCAATGCTTGAACTTGCGAATCACTAAATTTTCCAATCGCGATGATGCCCGTAACATCACGAGGAATCTCTTCCATATTGTTTTGGTAAACGGGAACAGTCTGTAGTCCCTGTTGTTGCGCTGCTCGTTCGATTCCCATCCGAATTGCCATGTAATACAGGTCATCTAATTCTTGTGTAAGAGAATACCATTGAACAACAGCTACTCGTTGTACTTGATTATTACGTGCTCGCTTATGCTTAGTATAGTTAAACTCTTCGGCAGTGGCTAACACTCGCTGACGTGTCTTTTCATTTACAGAAAGCGTCACATCATTATTTAAAATTCGCGATACAGTCGCAATAGAGACCCCTGCTTTATCCGCGATATCATGTAATGTTACTGCCATACTGCTTCAGCGCCCCTTTCTTCATTTTAGGTTAAAACTATTTTAAAGCATCAACGAATCGTTGCCAACCTTCATTTCCAGCTGCATCATCCTTAAAGACTCCCGCATTTTCCAGAACATTGGCAAAGACATTAGCAAGTTCTTGTTCCATAACCTCATCGACATTATCCGCGGTGATATTAATCCTTGACTGAACTTCTTTTGCCCATGGAAGATGACTATCTGCAATCTTATTTTCAGCACCAAGCCAAAACTTCTTGACTTCATTTAACTCATCCTTAAGACGCGCTGGTAAGATTGCTCGACCCATCACTTCAATTAAACCAATATTTTCCTTTTTAATGTGCCATAGTTTTTCATGTGGATGGAAGATTCCGAGTGGATATTCATCATTAGTATTATTATCCCGCAAAACTAAATCAAGAACAAACTTATCGCCTTTCCGATGCATAATTGGGGTAACAGTATGATGACGAGTTTCACCATCAAAAGCCTTAATATCAAGACTTTCATCACTGTATTGATCCCATACCTTAATAATATGTGTACCCAGATCAATTAGTTGCTCGGTATCGGTACTAGTTAAACGAATATCACTCATTGGCCAGTTAACGATTCCTGCATTAACAGCTGGATATTCATCAAAGTACAATTCTTTCTTAATAGAGGCTTTCATCATTGGGAAAATATGCTTACCACCTTGGTAGTGTTCATGAGCAAGCATTGATCCACCAACGATTGGTAAATCCGCATTGCTTCCAACGAAATAAGCTGGGAATTGCTTTTCAATTTCAACTAAGTTAATTAAAGTTTGCCGATTAATCTCCATTGGCTCATGCTTACTATCAAGGAAAATACAGTGTTCGTGGAAGTAAGCATATGGAGAATACTGGAATCCCCATTGTTGGCCGCCTACTGTAATCCGAATAATACGGTGGTTGCTTCGTGCTGCTTGTCCAAGGCGTCCCTTGTAACCCTCATTTTCCATGCAAAGGGCACATTGTGGGTACTTCTTAGCGGTATCATGAGCAGCCGCTGCAATTGCTTTGGGATCCTTTTCCGGCTTTGAAAGATTGATGGTAATTTCAAGGTTGCCGTACTTAGTTGGTTTATCAAAGACAACATTCTTCTTGATAGCAGCTACTTTAACATAGTCGTTACTGGTACATAGGTTATAGAACCAATCGGTCGCGGTTGATGGAGATTGTTGGTACTTTTCCCAGAACTTATGATTGACTACTGATGGCGTTGGGGTCATCAAATCATAAAGTTGATCGTTTAAAATTTCCTTAGCAGTTTGACCATCATCAATTTTGCCACGTTTAACAGCTAGATCAACGAGTTGGTTAACAACTGGTTCATCATCTTTAGCTTCAACATCTTCATCACCAACAAAGCCCCGAATCTTGTTTAAGACATAGATCCGGTCGAGTGGTTCATAAGTTCCACTAGCAATCACTTGGTCAGCAAACTTTTCCATTAACTTCATTTTCTCATTCCCCCACTAAAATACTATTAAAGCTTATGTGGTCCATCAACAACTTCAGCATCATAGAAACTGGCATCGTAACCAATCTTATCCCGGTAGATCTTTCCAACATTCTTTTTGAAGTTTTCTGCTTCTGACTTCTTAACAATGGCAATCGCACTGCCGGCAAATCCACCGCCGACCATTCGAGCACCAAGGCAGCCTGGTTGATCCCATGCGTTTTCTGCTAAGGTGTCAAGCTCTTTACCAGTCACTTCATAATCATATTTAAGTGATACATGAGAAGCATTGATCAGACGGCCTAATTCTTCAAGATCGCCCTTTTCCATTGCATCAATAGCTTTCTTTGTCCGTTCATTTTCACTAACTGCATGACGGGCACGACGAATCAGTGTGTCATCATCAATTAAGTAAGTGTATTGATCAAATGTATCGGAGTCTAATTCACCAAGTTTGTTAATATCAAGCTTCTTGTTAAGACGTTTAACTGCTTCTTCACATTCTTGGACCCGTTCGTTGTATTTGGAACCAGCTAAGGAGTGGTTCTTATTAGTACTCATGATAATGATTTCATAATCGCCAAGTTCAAGTGGCAGATACTTATATTCAAGAGTGTTGCAGTCAAGATAAATTGCGTTATTTTCTTTACCCATTCCGACAGCAAATTGGTCCATGATTCCGGAATTAAGACCAACGAAATCATTTTCAGTCTTTTGGCCAAGTTTAACTAATTCAATTTCATCAATATCAAGATTAAATTCATCCTTCAAGATATTTCCCATCAACATTTCAATTGATGCTGATGACGATAAGCCTGAACCATAAGGAAGAAAACCGTGGATGTATAAGTTAAATCCGTGATCAATCTTGAAGCCCCGTTGCTTTAGATAAACCAACATCCCCTTAAAGTAGTTAACCCACTTTTCATCTTTAGCACTTTGCGGTTCTGTATCATTAATGTCAAAAGTAATAATCTTACTATCTTCTTCTTTTGCCGAATTAGCTGAGTAAATGGCGACTGTTGTGTCCTCACGCGGTCCGTATACCCCATAGGTTCCAATACTGATCGCACATGGAAAAACATGACCGCCATTATAATCAGTATGTTCCCCGATTACATTAATCCGGCCTGGTGAAAAGAATACATCCTTACCCGGTTCTTTAAACACGTCTTGGTATTCAGCTAAAAATTGTTGCTTATCCATCAGTATAACCTCCATACATCAAACAAACATTAGTAAACTTTTACTAAATATAATTTACTACTTTTTAACCACCTCGTCAATAAGCGCTTACAAATAATTCAACACAACAAAGAAAACGATTACACGAAATTAGGGTTGATATACACGATCATCTTTTAATGCTACACTTGTTATAAATAATTGGAGGATTCAAATGAAGAAATATCAACCAACCGATCTAATTAAATTTGCTTCACGTACTGGACGCTGGACCGTTAAAAAGATTAATAATATGCCCACCTTATACACCACTAACCTTGGCAGTTACCTTCGTTTTAAGGTTTCAAATGCTAAAAAATGTCAAATTACTGTTTTGCCAAATCAAAATTCCCTATCTCCTAGCCAAGTGTTTGCTTTTCGAGTTGACGGCGGAAAGTGGCAACGGGCACAAGCTAGCTTAGAAAAAATTGATATTCCACTTGATTCGACATTACATACCATCGAAATAATGGCAGCCGGTAATTCCGACATTGACGAAGTGTGGCAAGGTAATGAAGGCTTTGCAATTAAAAACATTTATCTCAATAACGGCGAAATTATGGCAGCCCCGCAGCGTCCTGTGGTCAACTTTATCGGTGATTCAATCACGGCCGGTTGTTGGGTAGTTGGCAATCACCCTGCCGCTGACTACCGACCAGAAACTAACTATGCGGGAATCTGTGCAGACCTGCTTAACGTCGATAGTGTTCGAATAGCTTACTCTGCTGGGGGAGTGTTAAGACCTGCTACTGGCGGGGTACCAACTGCCGATGTCTTTTTAGGAAAAATTGATGCTCAAACATCATGGACGCCTAATCATCCTGAGCTCAACGTGATTAATTTAGGCGTTAATGACCGTCGTTTCCCCTTAGCCCAATTTATTGCCGCTTTCGACCTTTTTATCCAACAAGTTAAGCTAACCTTTCCACATACTCCTTTAGCGATCATGATTCCTTTTAGTCAGACTTTTGCTTCTGAAATTCGAAAAATTGCCACTAAACATGACTGTTCGATAATTGAAACCAAAACTTGGTCCCATAGTTTCACTGATGGGCTCCATCCTGATCAAGCTGGCGCTATCGCGGAAGGAAAAATGCTTGCGCAAGCTTTACAACCTCTTTTACCTCAATTCAGTGTAAAATAGTAGTAAGAGTTAATACGAGGAGGATTCTCATGGCTAACCAACGCTTACTTCCAATAAAGAATGGCTATAATTTTCGTGATCTTGGAGGTTATCCAACAGCAGATGGGCATCAAATTAAATGGCATCGGCTTGTTCGCACAGGCTCACTTGCTCATTTAGATCGAAATGATCTCACTGTTTTAGATAATATTCCCATTTCTCTAGATATCGACCTTCGCGCTCCCGATGAAGTAAAGAAAGACCCTGATCGAGTGCCTTCCCAAGCAAAGTATTATCATTTACCTGTTTTCGAAGCCGACGAAACAGACGCCTCGCATAGTGATGAAGAAATCGCCGCACAAATGCAACAACCTGGAAACGGTTATCACCATATGATTGATGTTTATCACCGAATGACCACGGCTGCTTCAGCCAAGCAAGCTTACCAGAAATTATTTAATCTCTTATTGAATAATGAACGCGGTGCCTTGCTATTTCATTGTACTGCTGGTAAAGATCGGACCGGGATGGCTGCTTATCTTATTCTTAGTGCCCTCGGGGTTGAGCAAAAGATTATTATGGAAGATTACCTGTTAACGAATACTGTTACTCAGGAGTTTCGTAATCACTGGCTGCAAGACATGCGGAATCATGGAGCCAGCGAGGCACTAGTGACAAACCGGGCTGCCCTTGCCTCAGTAGCTCCTGATTACCTAAATACAGCAATCAAAAGCATTACCAAAAATTACGGAAACGTTAATCAATATCTTAATAATTACCTTGATATTACGCCTACCGAAATAAAAGATTTACGAAAATTGTATTTAGATTAGGGTCGATTATAATTGTCTTATAAGGAGGAATTTTTATGCAAATCTCAGTACCATTAATTAATGGGATGTTAGCAGATGAATATGGTAAATATGCGCCAGCAGCTGATATGCTAGCTGACCATCCAATTAAGTCATTTCCAATTAAAATTACCGACGCACCAGCAGATACAAAGACATTTGCACTCATCTTTATCGATTATGACTCAACCCCTGTCTGTGGCTTCACTTGGATCCACTGGTTAGCCGCCAACATTCCAGCAACGTTAACAGATATCCCTGCAAATGCTAGTCGAGAATTAGCAGATAAATTTGTTCAGGGGAATAATAGCAATGCCGGCTCGTTGATTAATGGAAACCCATTGATAACTAGTGGTTATGTGGGTCCACAACCTCCCGACAAAACTCATGATTATACTTTAATGGTGTTTGCGTTAGATGATATTTTACCCTTAGAAAATAAATACTGGCTTAATGACTTTATCCACGCGGCCAAAGGTCATATTCTAGCAAAAGCACAAATTGATTTACCAAGTCGTGCATGAGGAGGAACTTATAATGGAAACAAGAATTTTCTTTAATCCAGGCGATTCAGTCGCTAATATTCATGACTATAATGAAGCTGTTCGGAAGGGACAAATTTTTAAACAAGCACGTCATAATGACGAACTTGTCATCGCTAAAGATCCTAACGATAAAGAATACGCAATTTTTTACGCTAAGGATGCCTTACCAGCTGAGCACGAGAAGTCAAAGCCCTACGAAATTAAAAATCGTCTTTAAAATAGAAAATGAGGTTGGAAAAATAATCCAGCCTCTTTACTATTTTAAAGTATAACCTGCCAAAACGCAGTAGCTGGCTGGATTCTGAACGTTGATAAATCAACGTCCAGAACACCTAGCCATCCTTGCGGGAGTGGGACTAAAAACTCGCAAGCGAGTTTAGTCCCACTCCCATTTTCTATTTCGATAAAAATCTTAACGACCACCCACAATTTTGGCTGTCGCATTTTCAAGCCGTTCAATTAATGAATCAGCATCGTTCTTAAAGTCATCAATAAATGAGCTCGATTGTGGTTGAATGCGTCCTGCTTCATCACCCATAATATCTGTAACGACTAGGTCATCCCCATCCCACTTAACATCATCGTAATGGCCTTCAAGAGCTTCATCAAAAAATGCTTGGAGTATATCCCGAACAGCATTTTGAATAACAGCCTTTTCGTCAACTTGCTCACCACGTACCTGATGTTGAGCCAGCTGCATTGCTACTTCTTCCATATTTTCTGGAATTTCAACGCTCATTATGGATTCCTCCTCTAAAAAATTAACGGCGACGTAATTTCCGCCGAGCCTTTTTACTAAACTTGATTCCTTGAAGGGACTTCTTTTTCCGCTTTAATTGTGAATCAACTTGGTTATCACTACTCTTAGCCACTTGTTGCTTTTGTTGCATTTCGCGTTGACGTTTGAGCAGGCGCTTACGTTCATATTCGCCCCATGGATTCAATAGGCCACGCATAAAGTCAGCAACTTCCTGCTTATGGTCGTCCATCCACGCTTCTGCCACATCTACATCATCAGTATCGATACCATTACTATTGATGAATGATAAAACTAGTTGGGTTTCCCGCTCATCACGATTTAATGAGGCAAGCATGTCTTCTGATGGTTGCATATTAGCAATTGCCTTTAAGCCCAACTTGTATTGATCCATGTTAATATAATCATTTTGCTTCAAGTATTCAAACAAGGCCTGCGCGCTCGGTACAATGTTATGAATTTGCTTAATTGAAATATGTGGATCTAATGGCATCATCATGCCCAATACGCGTTGCAAGTTGCTGAAAGTCCATTGACCTGGATATTCATTGCATTCTTGTACCATTAATTCCAAGAACTCTTGCACAACATAGTTCAACTCAACATCATCTAATTCAAGATTATTGAATTGGGAAGCGGACTTAATAGCTTGTTGTACATTTGCTAATAAATCCTTGAACTTCTCAGGTGTCCATGTAATTTCTTTTTTAGCAGGACTTGCTTGAACCGGAGTTGCTTCTGCTTCGTCATTCTCCGCATCCCCATGTAATTGTGCCCATGTCTTATGTGCTTTCCGACACTCGTTCATCTTTGTCCGTTGTTCTTCCATTGCTTTTACAACTTCCGCAAGATTTTCAACTTTCAAAAATTCTTGATAAGCTCGCAAAACTGGAACAACCGCAATTCCAAATTGATTAGTTAGTGCTGGATCAGCGATGAATTCCCCGACCATGACCGCTTTTACTGCTTCTGGTGTCCAAGTAGTATCGGTCAAATGCTGATCATTTGCCATCTGGTTATTAAAACGCGTCAAAATATCCTGTGCATGTTTTTGCTGATTAGCAGATAACTGATGATAGTTGGACGAAGTAAGAAACTGGTCAATATGTTGTTCTTGTTCGTTCATTATCTATATATCCTCCGTCTCCAAATTGAATTTTCCTTTCTATCATATCATAATTATATCTAGTAAATATAATAAGATTGCTCATATACAAGGAGAAACTATACCAATGCAACGAAAAAAGATCCAAGAAGCAATGAAAAATGTCTATTTTCAAAAAATGACTGCAAATGGCTATCATGAAATTGAAGAACAAATTGCAAAATTACAACAGCAAAGACCTGCAAAAATTGAACAATTAAAAGCAGCCCGTGCGCTTGGTGACTTATCCGAAAATACGGAATATAGTACTGCTAAGCGTGAATTACGCCACCTTGAGAGCAGGCTTCGGTACCTCAATAAACAGCTTCAATATGCTGAAATTGTGACCCCCAAGAATGATCACACTATTGATTTAGGGACAACCGTGACAATTGAATTTGAGGATGACCATGAACAAGAAACTTATCATATTGTGGGAAAGCAGGAAGCTGATCTTGCCAAACAAAAAATCTCCTTTGATTCTCCCCTTGGTCAAGCCCTTCTTCACAAAACAGCTGGGACCACTGTAACTGTTGAAGCGCCGCAATCTTCATATAAAGTTAAAATTGTTAAAGTTGAAGTATAGCATTGATAAGTCATTCAATGCTCCATAATCTGCTAAAGGAAATTTTTAAATTTATTATTTTCAACGATAGAGTTAATCTTCCGGCCTTTACTTAATCTAAGCAGCCGATTAAATAAACTTTAGGGTATTGCATCCCTGATTTTGACCCGGTATACTATTAAACGTTGCTTTTTTGCATCCACAACATCTTGTGTTACTAGCCGGCAGTAACCACAATATTGCACAACATATAGTAGAGGGAGTTATATTAATGATTAGCGATTATTTTAAATTTCTTGCCCACCAATTAAAGGGCTGGCCACAACAAAATTATTACCTATTCTTTTTCAGTCTCGGCTGTCAGGTAATGACTTTAGTTAGTGCTCCAATAACGTGGGTAACTGTCATTACATTTATTGGAACCACGCTTGGCGTACTTTGCGTTTTGGCAATTAATGCTGCAAAGTCGGTAAATGGTTTCTTAGGTATTTTCCTACGATTAGTCAAGAAAAATATTTAGAAAAGAAGAGTATACTAAACCAAC
>BLMQ01000150.1:0-2067 GCA_011958095.1 Lactobacillaceae bacterium
CAGGTCTGCAACAAGATCAAAACAAGTGGCATTTTCCAGATGTTTGGCCGGGAGCAATGACAACTGTTTCTAAAGTGCTCAACTCACAATTAAGTGTTCAGGATGCGATCCAGCGAATCCAATCAATCGTTCAAATTACTGCTCCTGACAGCCTTAATAACTTAATGTGGTCGCCTAATTTTATATCAACTCTCAGTAAAGAACTAATCAGCATGGAACGTTTACAAGAACGTTTAGAGAAAGAAGATTAATATGAATCACTTTTATGACGAAAAACTTCGCCGTGAAAAGGTTTTTCGCGATCCAATTCACGGACAAATTATTGTCGATAATCAAATTATTATGGACCTTATTAATACCCCTGAGTTTCAACGATTACGACGAATCAAGCAACTAGGAACTTCATCATTTACCTTTCATGGAGCCGAACATTCCCGCTTTGGCCACTGCTTAGGCGTCTATGAAATCACCCGCCAAATGTGCAACTATTTCCAACGAAACTATCCTAGTCAGCATCCTGGCGACGGCCTATGGGATGATCACGAACGACCAGTTGCCTTATGTGCAGCCCTCCTCCATGATTTAGGGCATGGTCCTTATTCCCATACATTTGAGCATATTTTCCATACAAACCATGAGCAAATTACCCGCCAGTTGATCACCGATAGCAGCACTAACATTAATAAGATATTACAACGGGTTGCACCTGACTTCCCTCATCAAGTTGCTAGTGTGATCGACCATACTTATGAGAATCCACAAGTGGTGCAAATGATCTCAAGCCAAGTTGATGCGGACCGGATGGACTACTTGCAACGAGACGCGTATTACACAGGAACAAACTACGGAAAGTTTGATCTTGATCGTGTTCTTCATGTTATGCGGCCGGTTAAGAGGGGGATTGCCTTTGAAATTTCGGGGATGCATGCGGTAGAAGATTACATTATCAGCCGGCTCCAGATGTACCTGCAAGTCTACTTTCATCCTGTTTCCCGTTCAATGGAAGTTATCTTGGACCACCTCTTAATGCGGGCAAAATATATTTACCAGCACCCAAATGACTTTGAACCTGACTTCACCCCTCATATGCTGATGCCATTTTTTAATGGTAAGTTCACCCTGGATGACTATTTGGCGCTTGACGATGGTGTCTTAACCACTTATTTTATTCATTGGGCTCATTCTCGTGATGATATTTTAAGCGATCTTGCTAGTCGTTTTCTTAACCGCCGACCATTTAAATCAGTCATTTATGATCAAAATACACAAAAGCTTTTGCCAACTTTACGAAAGCTAATTCAGACTGCTGGATTTAATAGCCAGTACTACACCGCAGTTAACGATAGCTTTAAACTCCCATATGATACTTATCATCCACAAGACTCTAATACCCAAACGCAAATCGAGCTTCTCCAACCTAATGGCGATTTTATTGAGTTATCCCAAGTTAGTACCTTAGTCGCTAGCGTATCCGGACGAGAAGCCGGAGATCAACGGTTCTTTTTCCCAAAAGAGATGCTTGAAACGCGAAACAATATTGAAATTTTCGAACCAATCTATGAAGAATTCCAAAGCTATATCAAGAATAATCATATTATTAACCCAAAGGAGCAAAAATAATGCCAATTAAATTAGTCGCAATCGATATCGACGGAACATTAATCAATGACCAGCGTAAAATCACACCACAAACTGTTGCCGCAATAAAAAAAGCCAGCGCACAAGGAGTAAAGATCGTCTTATGCACTGGCCGCCCAATGACTGGCGTAAAAGCATACCTTGACCAATTGGGCTTAAATGATTCAGATAACGAATTTGTTATTAGTTTCAACGGTGCCCTGGCCCAATCAACTAGTGGCAACGTCTTGGTAAACTACACTATGTCTTTCAATGACTATGCCGACTGGCAAACTTATTGTATTAAAGAAGGCGTCAAATCCCAAATTGAAACGCGAAATTACATCTACACAATTAATCGAGATCTAAGTCCATATACCGTCTACGAGTCAGATCTTGTAAGTATGCCAATCCGTTACCGCACCTTTGAAGAACTTTCCAAAATGCAAG
>BLMQ01000151.1:0-1216 GCA_011958095.1 Lactobacillaceae bacterium
TGTTATTGATGGTGGGGATGTTGCAATGGATGTTGTAACAACCTTAAAGAAGCTTAACGTTCCTTATGTTACCGATGTTGTTTATGAGCAGTTTGATGAATTCAAAGCTTCTAAAAAGGAACTTGCTAGCGCTCAAGAAGCTGGTGTAACAATTGTTGATGGTTACGTTCCAAAAGAAGTTCATCAGAATCGTGCTACCTTTACTCACCGGAAGATTAAGAGTGAATTAACCATTACTGCTGATAAGATCATTTTAGCAGTTGGTCAAAAAGCGAATGCAGAAGGACTAGACATTGACTTACAGCATAATGAAATTCCATTCCGTGAACCACGATTCCGGACAAAAGATCCCAAAGTTTTTGCGACTGGTGATATTGTTGCCGGAGATAAAACCGTTGTGGTAGCAGTACAGAAAGGAAAAGAAGTAGCCGAAGAAATAGACCAGTTGTTAGGAGGACAAGAAAATGATTAAAAAAGATTTATCTGTAGACTTTTTAGGCGTTCATTTTGAAAATCCATTTTGCTTGTCGTCCTCACCTGTTGGGAACTGTTACGAAATGTGTAAGAATGCATATGATGCTGGTTGGGGCGGTATCGTATATAAGACTTTATCCCCAACACACTTTAAGATTGATGAAGTTTCTCCCCGGTTCGATGAATTAGCCAAGGAAGACATGCATTTTGTTGCCTTTAAGAATATGGAACAATTATCAGAACACCCCTTGGAGCAGGACTTGGCTGATATGCGACGGTTAAAAGAAGAATATCCCAATAAAGTCTTGATTGCTTCAATTATGGGTGAGACATTGGAAGATTGGACCAACCTGGCTAAGTTAGTAACTGAGGCAGGGGCTGATATGATTGAATTGAACTTCTCTTGTCCACAGATGACTTCTCATACCATGGGTTCAGATGTAGGAACTAATCCAGAATTATGTAAGAAAAATTGTGAAGCTGTTAAACGCGGGACTAGCCTTCCAGTTCTTGCGAAAATGACACCCAATATTACGACGATGGTTCCGGTTGTTAAGGCATGTCTAGAAGGAGGGGCAGATGGCTTCTCCGCAATCAATACTGTTAAATCAATCGTTGATGTTGATCTGAAGAAGAAGGTTGGTTTACCAAATATTGATGGTAAATCTTCTGTTTCTGGATTATCTGGGAAAGCTGTTAAGCCAATTGCTTTACGTTTCTTACAACAATTACGGTCAGCAGC
>BLMQ01000152.1:0-1566 GCA_011958095.1 Lactobacillaceae bacterium
GAATAGAATATAAACAGAATATTTAAAGAAGTAATTTGACCACAACATATAGTGTTTCGAATGTCAATACTTCCTATAAGTTGTATTTTGAGCTATGATAGATAACGTTAATTACGAGAGGGGAAATAAAAATGAAAGTGCAAATAATTGATAAGAAGGATCTTCAAAGTTTAACAAGTGTTCAAGTAGTTAAACGTGATGGAACAGTAACACCATTCTATTCCTATAAGATTAACCTTGTTTTAAATGCGCTCAATGCTGATGAGCAGACTAGCCAAAGTGTTTATGTTACCTTATTGGATGCCTTGCTTAATCAAACAACTGTCACTACTAAAAAGATTGCAGATCTCTTTGTTCAAGGACTGGTCAATGCTAATCATGAAGAATTGGCAAAAGTTTACCGTGATTATCGCCAGCATGATGAAGAAGCATTTGCCGAAGCTACTAATCCCCAAAATAAGTTAGAGCAGCTTTTCGACCGAAACTCACGGATTGTTCACGAAAATGCTAATAAAGATAGCCATGTTTTTAATACTCAACGGGACCTTGAAGCCGGAGTCGTGAGCCGTGCATTGGGATTACGGATGCTTCCTGGTATTGTAGCTAAGGCGCATCTTCGTGGTGATATTCACTGGCATGACCTTGACTATTCACCGGTAACGCCTGAAACTAACTGTTGTTTAATTGACTTTGATGAGATGTTTAAGCATGGATTTAAGATTGGTAATGCTTGGGTTTCTTCACCACGCTCGATTCAAACAGCAACCGCGCAGATGTCGCAGATTATTGCTAACGTGGCGTCTCTGCAATATGGGGGATGTTCTGCTAATCGGATTGATCAATTATTAGAACCATATGCAAAGCTAAATTACGAAAAGCATATGAAGGATGCCGAAGAGTGGATAGTACCAGAGAAACGAGAAGAATTTGCTCGTGAAAAGACAAAAAAAGATATTTACGATGCAATGCAGGCTTTAGAATACGAGATTAATACCCTTTATTCTAGCCAAGGTCAAACTCCATTTACGACCATTAACTTTGGCTTAGGGACAAGCTGGATTGCCCGGGAGATCCAAAAAGCCATTTTGAAGATCCGGATTAAGGGTCTTGGTAAGGAACATCGTACAGCTATTTTTCCTAAATTAACTTTTACTATTAAACGAGGCTTAAATCTTGACCCTGAAGATCCTAATTATGATATCAAGCAACTAGCGCTTGAATGTTCAACGAAGCGGATGTATCCAGACCTTTTGATGTATGACAAGATTAAGGAACTAACGGGGAGCTTTAAGACACCAATGGGTTGCCGTTCGTTCTTACAGGGATGGACAGATCCAGAAACTGGTAAAGAAGTAAACTCAGGACGGATGAATTTAGGGGTAGTGACAGTCAACTTGCCACGGATTGCCTTGGAGGCTCATGGCGATAAGCAACTATTCTGGGAAATTTTTCAAGAGAAGATGAATATTTGTAAGATTGCCTTGGATTACCGGATTAAGCGTACTAAAGAAGCCAAGCCAGAAAATGCTCCCCTTCTTTATATGTATGGTGCATTTGGTAAACGGC
>BLMQ01000153.1:0-14556 GCA_011958095.1 Lactobacillaceae bacterium
GTTCGGCGGTCAATGCAAACTGTCTTCTAGCCTGGTATAATAGACCTTTCTTAGCAAATTCACCGAATACCCGAATTTGAGCAGCTTCAAATTCTTTATCAAGGGTAAGGTATGGATGATCCCATTCACCACTTACACCTAACCGCTTAAAGTCAGTCCGTTGCTTATCAACTTGCTTAAGGGCATATTCCCGACAAAGATCACGGAATTCAGTTAAGCTCATCTTCTTACGGTCGTAACCGGACTTAGTCAATTGGTGTTCAATTGGCAATCCGTGAGTATCCCAACCAGGAACATAAGGTGCCCGGTAGCCAGACATTGACTTATAGCGCACAATAAAATCTTTAGAAATCTTGTTCATAGCGTGGCCAATGTGAATATTACCGTTAGCATATGGAGGCCCATCATGTAAAACAAAAGTAGGCTTTCCTTCATTTAATTTTTGTCGTAGTTCATAAACTTTATTTTCTTCCCATAGCTGTTCCCGTTGTGCCTCAGTTACAGGTAACTTTCCGCGCATTGGAAATTTAGTACGGCCAAGGTTTAACGTATCTTTAACACGCATTGTAACTACCCCTTTCATTAATTCTTGTATTTTAATAATAAAAAAGCTTCCTCCCATTACTGGGACGAAGCTTCTTCGCGGTACCACCCGGATTTAAAACTTTAAGATTAAAGTTTCCTCATGTCATTAGATAACGATAATGAACCGCCTCATTCTAACTAACTCAAATGAGGTACTCCGAGATGATCAGGAATAGTTAAACATTATCAACCTCTCACCAATTGTTGACTCGCTTCAACGTTATGATAATTATTCCAATTCTCTTCAACGATTTTATTAAAATACGATTCTAGTGATTTACTTGTTATTATCAGGGAAGACGACAACAGTTTCAGGTGCATCTGATCCTTTGTCATCGTTAACAGCTGTTGGTTGTGCAGGTGCACTCTCTTCTGGTTGTTCAGCAGAAGCAACTGGCTGTTCTGATTCAACAGGTTGTTCTTCACTAATAGTTGTTGCAGTTGATTCTACACTGGTTGCTGAACTGCTGTCAAGACGACTACCTAAAAATTTTTTCAATTTCGTCATATTTACTCAAGTCATCATTTTCTAAAAGTTTGTCCCATTCATTACTCTTAATGACTTCTAATTGAGATTCAAGCATGACTTGAAGGCGTTGACGGAAGATCCGAGTCTGTTTACGAAGATCATTAGTTTCACTTGTTAACTTCTTAGTAGAATTAGCAGCGTCTTCAATTACTTGGTTTGACTTATCATTAGCTTCCGAAACAATATCAGTTGCTTGCTTTTGCGCTTCACGAATCATAATATCTGCTTCACGCTTAGCATTATTTTTAACCTTATCAGCAGCCTCTTGAGCAACTAAAATTGACTTATTTAAAGAATCTTTCAAGTCAGCAAAGTACTTAATCTTGCTATCGTTAGCCCGTACTTGCTCTTGTAAATTATTATTTTCAGTTATTAATTGTTGGACTGTTTGTGAAACTTCCTGAATAAATTCTTGAACTTCTTCAGGATTATACCCCCGCATCTTGGTATTAAATTGCTTATTATTAATTTGATCAACCGTCAAACTCATGAGTAAATTCCTCCATTCAAATTACGCATTTACAACTGAAATGGTAATTCTTTCTTTATCTTTTTTTGTTTTCCCATTGGTCATATCGATTCTGAGGCGACCACCATGACGCACAGATATCAAATCATGAACCACGATTTGATAATCTGGACGATCAATCTCTTCCCAGTTTAATCGAACTTGACCATGCTCTATTAATTGCTTTGCCCGGTTTCGTGAATAATTAAAGCCTGCAGCTATCACAACATCTAACCGTAGTGATGAAACTGTTGTAACTATCGGTACCCATTCTTCTTTAGGTGTTACCACTGCTTCTGTTGCGATCGGAATCCATTTAACCTTAATTCGACCAACGTGCTCAACGTTTTTACGTAAATACTCTGCCATTGGTTTCGTTACGATAACTTGCCAATGCGACCCATCAGTTAAAATATCACCAAATGCATTCCGCTCCATCCCCTCACCAATCAATGTTCCCATAATTTGCCGATGGTGAAGTTCTGAAAACTTAACAGGATAGTTTATCTCTAAAGCCTGTAAAGCAAAGTCTTCTATAGAGGGTTCATAATAAGGCGGATAAATTAAAACTCGTTGCATTTCTGCGCCTTGCCAACCACCATACATTGTTATTTTAACATTGTTATTTCGATTAACAATCGTTTGGACAATAAAACGTTCACGCGGATTTAAAAAAGGAGTGAGGACAGGACGATATTGGCCTTCTGCAGTGGCTACCCAGTCATTTGCTTGGTCAATAAGGGTGGCTTCATCCGGACGAAAATGTTGTTTAATATTATCTTCGCTCAAATCTACTTCCTCTTAATATTAATTAAATGATTGCTGCTATTTGTGCTAATCCTGCTTGAACAAAATATAGTACAAGGATAGCGATCATCGGCGCAAAACTTATCCCACCAATTGGAGGAATAAAATCAAACCAATGCATATAAGGTTCTACCAACCGATTGATAATATCACAGAGCCGTGAATTGCGTGCATTAGGAAACCATGACATAATGCACCACACAACTATTACTAAAATATAAGCATCAACTAATTGATTAAGAGCCCATAATAAAAATGCGATCATGTTAACTCCTTTTAGTGACTAAAATTTATCACCATCATTTTTTAGATTACTCGTTAAGCTACCTGAAATTTCATAGTTTTTAGGGGTACAGAGGAAAATTTCCTTTCCGATCCGTTTCATTTCACCATCAATTGCAAAAACGGTCCCATTTAAGAAATCTACTAACCGTGCTGCAACATTTGCATCCATTTGAGTGAAGTTAACGATTACTGCATGCCCTTCTAATAATTGAGACGCAATCTGCTTTACATCTGCATAAAGACGGGGCTCATATAAGGAAATCTGACTCATTTGGTTAAGACGCCCGCTATTAATTGAAACTACTTTATTACTTGTGTTTGCTGGCGTTGAAACTTGTTCACTTGTTTCATAGAGACCATCTTGTTCATCAATGTCTTCTTCACCAAACAGACTTTTTAAGAAATTTGCTGCCATTGTTTTAACCTCCTTAATAGTGCTAAACAGAAAAAGATGGATTAAAAATCCACCTTTTTGTTAGATTATTTACTTACGACGATTCTTGAAGAACGGTGGAGTCGATAAGTTAGTATCATCATTGTCATCCGTATTAGCCGCATCATCGTTAAATACGTTAAATTCTGGCTTAGTAACGTGAGAAAATTCGTTATCAGAATTTCTTGATTGGTTATTTGTATCGGCTGTTGGATCATTCCAACCATCAAAAGGATCTCGTTGCTTTGGTTGTTCAACGGGTTGTTCTTCTTGTGGAATAGACCGTGTTACTCGTGGTGCTTCATTTTCCGTTGGTTTTTGTTGTTGAATTTTCTTTTTCTTATCAATTCCAGTGGCAATTACAGTAACGCGAACCTCATCGCCCATTGATTCATTTAAGGACATACCAAATGAAATATCAACATTAGTTCCAGCAGCTTGTTTAATCACATCTGATGCCTCTTGAGCTTCAAACATTGACAAGTCTTTACCACCAGTAATATCCATCAAGACATGTTGAGCACCATCAATTGATACTTCAAGCAATGGAGAAGAAATAGCCTTCTTAGTTGCCTCAGTAGCACGGTTTTCACCAGTAGAAGCACCAACTCCCATTAAGGCAGAACCTTGATTAGACATCAATGTCTTAATATCAGCAAAGTCAAGGTTGATGTAACCTGGAGTAACAATTAAGTCTGAAATACCTTGCACACCTTGACGAAGAACATTATCGGCTTCTTTAAATGCTTCCATCATTGGCGTCTTCTTATCAATCATCTCTAATAAGCGATTATTGGCAACGATAATTAAAGTATCAACATTTGACTTTAACTTTTCAAGTCCTTCTGCAGCATAGCGTGCTCGACGAGGTCCTTCAAATGAGAACGGACGAGTCACAACACCAACAGTTAATGCTCCACTATCCTTAGCAAGCTTAGCTACAACTGGGGCTGCTCCAGTACCAGTTCCACCACCCATTCCGGCTGTAATGAAGACCATATCTGCGCCTTCAAGAGCTTTTTTAATTTGTTCTTCACTTTCTTGGGCAGCTTTCTCTCCTACTTCTGGATTTGAACCAGCACCTAATCCTTTTGTTAATTTAGGTCCTAAGCGGATCTTAGTTGTTGCTTGAGAATTATTTAATGCTTGTAGGTCGGTGTTAGCAACAATAAAGTCAACACCTTGTACTTTTTCAGTGATCATTCGGTTGACGGCATTACCGCCAGCTCCACCAACACCAATTACTTTGATTTGCGCTTCCGCAAATTGGTTGTCGTTAGCGAACGTTTCGTTATCCATAGCAGTATTCCTCCAAATTAGTCAAATAAATTATTAAAAATGTTTTTAAACCGATTACTTAGGCCGTTTTGCTTTTTCTTCTTTGGCGCAGGCTCTTCAGTAACTGGTTGCTGCTGTGCTTCTCGCTGTGAACGTTGTAATTTATCAGATTTTTCAGTCCATTGTTGACGTGGCTGATTAACAGTTTGGCCCTTTTCTTCATGGGGACTCTTAATCGTATCAATTCGTTGAACAGTTTGCTTAATTAATCGATCAATATCTGATAACTGATTTTCATACATCCCTAAAGCTAAACTAACCGCATAGCGAGGGTGACGAATGCCCATTTGTTCTGGAACATTCACTTTAATATTACCAGTAAAGTACTGTTCAGCAAGTTCCTTAACTCCTGGCAGAGCAGCTACTCCACCAATCAAGACTACTCCTCCCGGTAATTCAGGAGCATGAATAGCCTTAAGTTTATCCTGAATACGATCAAAAATTTGCCGTACTCGTGCTTCAATTATTTCTGATAAATACTGCTCTGAATATTGGACAGGATCATTTTGGCCAACAACATCAACGTCAACTTGGACATCTTCATCAGCTAAGGATGCCATAGCATATCCATGGTTTAGCTTAAGTTGTTCAGCATTTTTTAATGATGTATTCATGACCGTAGAAATATCTTTAGTAATATATTTCCCACCTTCAGAATCAACATAAGTATACTTTAATTGATGATCATGAATAATGCTGGTCGTTGTTTGACCGCCACCTAAATCAATAACAACAGTCCCAAAATCTTGCTCCCCATCATTAAGGAGGTTAAAGTCTGTTGCGATCGGCGTAATAACAAAATCTTTAATGTCATACCCTGCCTGTTGAACTGCCTTTTTTGTATTATGAATAATGGTCTTAGGTCCTGTATACAAGGTGGCCTTCATCTCTAAACGGACACCAACCATTCCACGGGGGTCCTTAATACCAGAAAAGCCATCAACAGTAAATTCTGTTGGAATTAAATCAATTATTTCCCGCTCGGGGGGAATACTTTGCGTCAACGCTTCACGAGCAACGTCAATTACGTCTTGATTAACAATCTCTCTTGATTGTCCTCTAGTTGCAATTGTAATCATACCGTGTACTCGTTGCATTTGTAAGTAATTTGCCGGTAAGCCAACTACAACACTTTGAATCTCTACGTTGGACTTTTCCTCGGCCTGTGCTACCGCCGCCGAAATTGCTTGGGCGGTTTTATCAATGTCGACAATAACTCCTCGGTTTAACCCTGCCGATCGTTCTACACCAACACCAATAACTTTCAACTGACCCTTAACACTTTCACACACCAGTGCCTTGATCGAGGTGGTTCCAATATCTAATCCAACGTATACTTCTGAATTATTCATTCTAAAAGGAACCCTCCTAAGACTATCATTAATTAAATTAATTGTATTTTTAACCTATATAAGAATTTTACCACAGATAAACAATGACAAAAAAGGGAATTATCAAGGTTTTTCACAAAATCATTTATCCTTAGATCCATAATCATAAGAATAAGCTCCGACTTGAAGATCTATAATTCCCTTATTTTTCATACTTGCTGAAATTGCAGGGTAATATTCCATTTTATTACCGATAGTATTTAAGTCGCCATAAACTGTATTACCATCACGCATATAAATAATAACGCGATCTGGATATTCTTTAGTTGGTTGATAACTCACACTTGAAATACCATTCCTTATTGCCGGCTTCAGCTTTCCTAGCTGAGCAGCCGTCGTAGCAAGAGCTTTTTTATGACCATCAAAACGCCTATAAGCAATACCATTATCAGCAGTTTTTGTCCGCTGTAATTGGCCGTCAGCTAAAACAGCGTATGTATCATTATTCATCACCGCTGTTCCTAAAAGCGCATTTTCTTTTACAGATATTTGCAGAGACTGGGGACCGGTTACCTTGATCCTTAAATCTTTTATTTGAGGATTTTTGCGAATAGCTTGTTTAGTGAGTTGATGACGAGCAAGATAAACGCCCCAAATAAACCGTCCTGGATAAATGTTTGTGTTTTTTTCTACTTGTTCTTTAGTTAAATCATGATTACCAGTTACATGAAGCGTAGTAATTTTGCTCAAGGGAGAAATAATATAAAGCATAGAGAGGAGAATAACACTGAATAATACAACTAATTTTAAGACTCGCTCGCCATTAGAAACATAGCGCTTAATCTTAATTCCGCGAATCTTATTACCAACATGAGTTTTCGAAGGTTTTCTTTTCTGTTGTCGCTGTTGGGCAGCAGCACTTCGCCTTTCTAATTCAGTTAACCGCTGTGAATATTTATGATGCTCAATCGCAGATCTATCATCCAACATCTCTCCTCCTCCTTCCTAAGCTATACTTTATTTTTCGTGTTCATCAATTGCCTTATGTAAGATCTTAATTAGTCTATCAGCGGCATCTGGCCTACCCATCTTTTCAGCAGCATGCGCCATCTCTTTACGTACTTCTTCATCTTCCATAATCTTATCTGCTTGAGTCAATAATGCCCGGGCATCTAACTTATCTTCAGTAATCATTAAGCCAGCGTTATTCTTAACTAAAGCTTGAGCATTCTTTACTTGATGGTTAGCGGTAACATACGAACTAGGAATTAAGATTGTAGGAACTCCGAGTGCCGTTACCTCAGCAATGGTGGTTGCCCCTGCGCGCGATACTAAAGCCGCCACTCGAGGCATCTTAGCCGGCATGTCTTTAATGTAAGGAACGACTTTAACATTATCAGCTGGTCTAATATTATTTTCTGCAAGTTGCTTTTTTACATCATCATACCGTTTTTGACCGGTTGCAAAGATAACCTGATAAGGACGCTTATTGAATTCTGGAATAGCGTCGACAACTGTTTTATTAATTTTTGGTGCTCCTTGACTTCCCCCAAAAATCATTAAGGTTGGAATATCATCTTTCAAGTCATAACTTGTCCATGAAAAGTCACTATCTTTTTTAGCAGCTACCTGTTGAGCACGAGGATTACCTGCCATTGTAACTTTATCAGCAGGAAATTGACTGCGTGCAGCTTCAAATGCAATTGCAATTTGATCAACATACCGACTTAAAAACTTGTTTGTTACACCAACAACGCTATTTTGTTCATGAATTACTGTTGGGATATGTTTCTTTGCGGCAGCATATAGGACGGCTCCACTTACATATCCTCCTGTACCTAAAACAACGTCAGGCTTAAACTCATTAATAATTTTTTTAGCATGATGAACAGAACTTAAGAAAAGATAGATAGTCTTAAAATTCTCAAGAGAAAGAGAACGCTTAAAGCCCTGCATATGCATTGTTTCAAGCTCAATTCCGGCATCCGGTACAATTTTATTTTCAAGGCCACGGGTTGTTCCAACATATAACACTTCAGTATCTGGCTCAACCTGCTTTAAGCGTTCGATTAATGCTAATGCTGGGTAGATATGACCACCAGTTCCACCACCTGATACCAATAACCGCATCTTATTGTTCCTTCTTTCCTGTTAATTCTTCAACTGCTTCAATAAATTTATCACCACGAACTTCAAAGCTCGGGAATTGGTCCCAACTAGCATTAGCAGGCGAGAGGAGAATGACATCTCCTGGTTCACTCAGCTTCCATGCTTCTGGTACCGCAGTAATTGCATTTTCACTTTCAATTACTGGAACTCCAGCTTGATTCCCCGCATCCTTCATTTTATCTTTACATTCACCAAAAACAATCATTGCCTTGACATGCTTCTTAAAGTAAGGAACCAACCGTTCAAAGGTATAACCACGATCAAGGCCACCCGCCAAAAGAATTACTGGACGATCAAAGCCTTGCAAGGCAACTTCAGTAGCTTCAATATCAGTTGATTTTGAATCATTGTAGAAAAGCCGTTGTTGGTATTCCATCACATATTGTAAGCGGTGACGGACTCCGCTAAATGTTGTTAAAATTTTCTTTATTGCATCATTTGTAACACCGCTTAATTTTGCCGCTGCAATTGCTGCCAACGCATTTTCTACATTTTGGGGACCGATCAATCGAATATCTTTGGTTGGCATAACTTCTTGTCCACGCCAGTAAATCATTCCATCTTCTACATAGGCTCCTTCATGGCTCTTGTTTAGACGAGAAAATGGCACAATGGTAGCTTGACTACGCTGGGCAATCTTTTGCCATTCATCACGATCCCAGTTAATAACTAAGAAATCATCCTTGGTTTGGTTCCGGGTAATATTAAGCTTTGCATTAATATAGTTTTCTCGTGTCTTATGATAGTCTAAATGATTAGAAAAAATGTTAGTAATAATTGCAATATGCGGATGAATTGTTGGTGCTCCTAATAATTGGAAACTAGATAACTCCGTGACCAATGTGTCGTCTGGCCCTAAATCCTCAGCAATTTTGCTAAAGGAAATTCCAATATTACCCGCATATTTTACTTGATGTTTTGCATTTTCCGCAATCATTAGTTGGGTTAAAGTCGTTGTGGTAGTCTTCCCATTACTTCCGGTTACACTTACAAGGTGACCATCAAAAATTTGCCATCCTAGTTCTGCTTCCGTAATAATAGGTGTCCCTTGCTTAACAAATGCAGCCACTAATGGATTATCATAAGGAATTCCAGGATTTTTTACTACAACATCGAAACCTTCATTAGCTAATGAAATGGGATTATCACCAGTAATTACCTTGATTCCATCAGCTTCTAAATCATCAACAATATCATTATTTTTAGGAGTTGCTTTATCATTAGCGGTAACATTTGCACCAAGTTTTACCAATAAGTGGGCCGCATTAATTCCGCTAATTCCGAAACCCATTACAAGAACTTTTTTACCTTGATATTCATCAATTTTTTTCATTTCTCTTTACTCCTAACCAACTAATAAGATTGTTGTAACGGCAATAATTGCAGCAACTAATCCTACAAGCCAAAACACAATATCAATTTTCCATTCACTCCATCCGCTCATTTCAAAATGATGGTGGATTGGAGTCATCTTAAAAATTCGTTTACCGGTTGTTTTGAATGAAGCCACTTGAAGAATAACACTAGCAGTTTCACAAACATAAACGATTCCAATTACTAATAAAGACCATTCGTGATGTAATAACAATGAAACAGCGGCTAAGGATGCCCCAATTGCTAAAGATCCCATATCACCCATGAAAATCTTAGCGGGCTTATGATTATAAGGAAAGAAACCTAGTAAAGTTCCGATCATTGCTAAACAGAAAAGAGCAATTTCAGGATAACCTGGTTGATTGAGATTTACTAAGGCAATGATTAGGTAAGCCGCAAAAGAAATAATGGAAAGACCGCTTACCAAGCCATCAAGTCCATCGGTTAAATTAACAGCATTTGAAAAGCCGACGATCCAAAAAATAATAAACAAACCGTAAAGCCAACCAATTTGCGTTGTTCCAAAGCCCATTTGAAAACCTTCATGTTGGTAAATAACTGTAAAGACCATTGCTGCTAATACCTGACATAGCGCCTTTTGCCATGGTTTAAAGCCTTCATTTTGATGGTGGAAGATTTTAATACTATCATCCCACATCCCAATTAGGCCATAAACAACCAGGACAAAGAGGAGTGCCCACAGCGTATTCGTAATTAACCCTTGCCAAGCAGCAACCCACAAAATTGTTACTACTGCAGAGAAGATGAACAATAATCCTCCCATTGTTGGCGTCCCAGCCTTTTTAGCATGCCAGGTAGGGCCTTCCTTACGAATTTGCTGACCTTCTTTTTTAGCCCGAAAATATTTAATTAACGAGGGCATCAATAAAAACGTAATTAAGAATGAACTAAGAATAGTCAAAACTGCACTTAAGAAATTCATATTTACCTCCAATTAGTTTCTCTGCTAGTTTTTAGCTTCATATTGAACGGTTAAAGTTGTTCCACGCTTAATAGTTGTATCAGGTGAAATACTTTGCTGAGTAACATAGCCGTTTCCATTTTCTTTTACTTTTAGCTTAAGGACCTTAGCTAATTGTTGAACATCCGCAGAACTCCATCCAGAAATATCTGGCATTTTATACTCGCCACCAGTATCAAGAATAACATGTTGATCTGTTAACACTTGTTCGTCTGGAACTGCTGATTGTTGTTTAACTTTCTTGCCAGAACCTACAACAATTACCTGCATTCCTTTACCTGATAATTCTTTATTAGCTTCATCGCTTGCTTGACCAACAACATTAGGCATTGTAATAACCTTTTTCTTGGCCTTTTCTGCAACTTTTTGTTGGCTCAACAACATTTTCATTGTCGGATTAAAGACGCTGGCAATTTGTTTGGTTGCTGGTTTTTTAAGGTTTTGCGGTTGGCGAAGGGTGACATACATAATATACTTTGGATTTTTAGCTGGTGCCATCCCTGCAAAGGAGTAAAGGTAGTTTGTATCACCAGTTGAATAACCATGAGCACCACCAATTTGTGCAGTTGCGGTCTTTCCAGCAATTCGGTAACCCTTAATTTGGTAATCATGGCCAAGGCCCTTTTGATCATAAACAACGCCTTGCATGTAACCAAGGACCTTTTTCGCTGTCGATGCTTTTATTGGATGTCCAACAACTTTAGGCTTAACCTTTTGAATCGTCTTTCCGCTATTACCATCTACAACTTTGCTAACAATGTAAGGCTTCATCATTTTACCATTATTGCCAATAGCGCTGAACGCTTGCATCATCTGCATGACATTTACAGTAATTCCCTGTCCAAAAGCGGTATTTGCCTGAGCAAGAATCCCTTTGAATGAAGTATAACCATTAACCTCGTTACTCATTCCAATAACATTAACTTTTTTTAACAGGCCAAATCGTTTAATGTACTTCATCCATGTCTCTGCTCCCATGTCCTGTTCTACATGAGCAAACCCAACATTACTAGACATATCAAAAGCATCTTTATAGGAAATTGTTCCCCAGCCAGAACTTGACCAATCGGTGATTTTTCCACCACCCATAGCCCATGTTCCCGAATTAAAGGTCGCATTAGGATTAAAATGTCCGGTATCAATAGCAGCAGCTAATGACAAAATTTTCATTACCGAGCCTGGTTCATAAGCATCTTGAACTAACATATTCCGCCAAACAGGATTATTTTCTGCATGAAGAGTTGGCCGTTGCGTAGCGGCAATAATTTTACCTGTTTTAGCTTCCATTACAACTGCAGTCATTGCATTGGCGTTAGAACTTTTATAAACTTTATTAACTTTATTTTCGAGAAAATGTTGGGTTTGTGAATCAAGGGTAGTGTAGATATCATCTCCATTGATGGCTTTTTTAGTTACCTGCTTAGAATTAGCAATTTGGTATCCATAGACATCCTGTTTATCTTTTCTCAACCCGTTTATTCCTGTCAGTTGTTTATTAAAGTAGCCTTCTAAGCCCAATTGCCCCACTAAGTTGGTCTCTTCAGTTCCATTATCATTTTTAATTTTAGGAGTTGCCATCCCAATTATTTGAGAAGCAAATTCGCCTTCTGGATATTGACGTGCTGGAGTCGCAATAAAATTAATTCCTGGCAAATGACGATTCTTGATCTTTTGCATTGTTGAAACAGAAAGGTTGCTTCCAGCATTTCCAAATTCAACTTGGTAGGCTTGCCCTTTTGGTTTAAGAATCTTTTCAATTTGCTTTGGTGTCAGGTCAATATACTGTGATAATACCTTAGCAGTTTTTTTTCGATCTTTTACATATAACGGTTTACCATCAGAAGACTTTTGGGTTCGATCCAAAACCGCATAGAGGGTATATTTACTTGTATCAGTTGCCAAGGGATTTCCTTCTGAATCATAAATATCACCCCGTCGCGCTTGAATAATTCGCTGCTGGGTATAAATTTGTTCCGCTTGTGACCGTAAGTTAACATGTTGAACATCCTTATTTATTGCGATATACGCAAAACGAACGATAAATAAGGTAAACAATCCAACCGTGATTAGAAAGAGCCATTTGCCAAAGGTCCCTCGGTTTTCTCTATGTCCCCTATTTTTCGTTCGTTGTGGCTTCTTATTCATTATTTATTAACGTTCCTTACATTTGAATTTTTATCTGATAATCCATATTTATGTGCTGCTGATTTCAAATGCGATTGAGTCGTCAATTCAGCGATTTCTTGCTGCAAACTTGTATTACTACTTTTTGCCTTAGTAATTTGAGTTTGAGTATCCTGTAAGCGCCGTTGCTGATTATTAATACTAATTTTTGTAGAAAGTAAGCTAATCATTAAGCATAGCGTAATTAAGCTACCTACTGCTACTAAAGATCTTTCAAATTTTGACCATCTAACCGGACTTGGAGAAATTTTTGGTTGTTGATAAGTCTTTTTTCTTGGTGCTTGCTGCGGTTGTTGCTCTCCCGCCAGTTGCCTTGCCGCATTTGAAACCATAATTCTGTCACTTTCCTTCTCTAATTTTCTCGATTATCCTCAACTTGGCACTATGCGCACGATGATTTGCCGCTAATTCTTCATCACTAGCTACAATCGGCTTTTTATTAATTAATTTGAAGTTTGGTTCCATTCCCGCTGGTATTACTGGTAATCCCTGCGGTACATCCCCGTTTAATGAAGTCTTTTCACGAAACATGGTCTTTACTAACCGATCTTCTAGGGATTGGAAGGTAATGACACTGATTCGTCCCCCAACATCTAACAAGTCTAATGCTTGTTCTAACGATTCCTCTAAAGCACCTAATTCGTCGTTAACTGCTATCCGAATAGCTTGAAAACTCTTTTTTGCTGGATGACCACCATGGCGGCGAGCTGCTGCTGGAATCCCCTCTTTAATCACATCAACTAATTCAAATGTCGTCTTTATTGGTGCTATCTTTCGGCGTTGTTCAATCTTTCTAGCAATTGACTTGGCAAACTTTTCTTCTCCATATCGGTAAAGAATCTTAACGAGACGTTCATATGACCATTCGTTAACAACTTCCATTGCCGACAATTTTTGTTCCTGATTCATCCGCATATCTAAGGGTGCGTCATGCTGATAGCTAAAACCTCTTTTAGCATCATCGAACTGGGGAGATGAAACACCTAAATCATATAAAACTCCATTAACATGTTTTACATTATAACTATTCAATTCCGTTTTTATGTTACGGAAATTATCTTCAACTAATGTTAATTTTTGCTGTTCTATTGCAGTTTTCAAGTGTTCTTTATTGTAATCAATTGCCGTCTGATCCTGATCAAATGAATATAGGTGGCCATCGACGAGCTGTTGTAAAATAGCTTGCGTATGACCACCACCACCTAATGTTGCATCAACGTAGGTACCTGTTGGTTGCACATTTAATCCTGCTACGGCCTCCTTTAAAAGTACCGTTACATGTTTAAATTCTGCCATCAACTAAAACCTCCATTAAAAATCAATATTAAGATCTTCAGCAATCTCATCAAAATTATCAGCTGTTTCGCTTGTAAATTTATTCCACCGTTCAGCGCTCCAGATTTCTAAACGATTAGACACACCAACAATTACACACTTCTTTTCAAGTGAAGCATGAGTTCGTAATGTTATCGGAATATTAATCCGGCCCTGTTTATCAATTTCGCAATCTGTCGCAGCGGAATATAAAAAGCGTACAAATGCACGTGCATCACGCTTTGTTAATGGGAGAGCCTTTAGCTTTTGCTCTAAAATTGCCCATTCATTTAATGGATATCCAAACAAACATCCATCTAACCCCCGAGTAACAATGAAGTGTGCCCCCAATTGTTCTCGAAATTTGGCAGGAATAATTAGTCGGCCTTTGGAATCAATAGTGTGTGTAAATTCTCCCATTAACACGACTAATGTCCTCCTTTACCACGTTATAGGTCAAGTCTACCACAATCCCCCACTTCTCACCACGTAATTTTGTGAATTTTACCAAAAAGTAATAGGCACAAAAAAGTGAGCGGAAGTGGGAAATAATCTCCTCGACAAGGCGGTGGGCTAAGCTAGAACGCTGATTAGCACGGCACGGGCTGATTAGCGTTCGTACTTAGACTCGAGCCTTGTGATTATTTTCCACGTTATCTTGATATTGTTCGTGAAAACAGTTGAGGCTGAGAGAAAACTTTGTTTTCTCTCAGCCTC
>BLMQ01000154.1:0-2931 GCA_011958095.1 Lactobacillaceae bacterium
CGAACAACTTTAGGACCAAATAAGTCTGCTGAGCGTTGTCCAACTACTACTCCCGTAAACCCAGCGGCATCTGCTGTCCGCACCATTGTCCCCACGTTTCCTGGATCTTGAACCCGGTCGAGGAAAAGCCATGCCCCATGCAATGGCCCTGCTGGTAAACGATGAGAATCTGGTAAAGCAACAACCGCGGCAATCCCTTGAGGCGTTACCGTATCAGTAATATGCTTCATGATCTCTTCAGTAACTTCATAGGTTGCATCAGCCATTCCTTCAAGCTCTGGATGGGCAGCTAATTGTTCAGCTGTTCCGACTACTTCTAAGAGCTCGATTCCAGCTTTGGATGCCTCTTGAACTAAGTGCCAGCCGTCTAACAGGTAAGTACCAGTCTGGCGCCGTGCTTTTTTGGTTTGCAGCTTCTTCCAATCTTTAACGTGCTGATTATGAATTGATGTTAATTGTTCCATATAATTTGCATGCTCCTTCTTGTTAATTAAATTATACCATGTTCCTGTTGTACAATTGTTATTAACTAATAATAAGTTTTCATTAAGGAGTTTTAATTATGATTAATTACCATCTTACCATTACTGGACGCGTTCAAGGAGTTGGTTTCCGCTGGAGCGTCTATCAGTTGGCACAGCAGGCTGGAATTGAGGGGATCGTTATGAATAAGAATGATGGGAGCGTTTATTGCGAATTGCAGGGGCCCATTGAGATTGTTAAGCAATTAATCTCTAAAATTAAAGCTGGACCCACTCCTTATGCTCGAATTAATAAGGTTAAAATCATCGAGGGAAGCCTGCAAAACTACCATCATTCATTTCAAATCACGCATTAGTTCGCGATTAGCGGTAGAATTCAATTCCTGAATAGAGTAAAATACGTACTATTAACGTAATTAATATACAAAGAAATAAGGGAGTTTGATTCATTAATATGAAACGAAAACGAATAACGATCGCTGGGGGTCTCTTTACCCTCCTACTGCTTCTTAGCGGATGTGTACGGACTACTAAGAGCGGTCGACCATACGGGTTTGTCTATGATTATATGGCTAAACCAATGCAGCACTTGATGGAATGGTTAGCCAGCCACATGGGCAATAACTACGGTTGGGCAATTATTGTCATTGTGGTAGTTGTGCGAACAATTCTTTTACCAGTGATGTTCTCACAAATGAAAAAATCAACCATTATGCAAGAAAAGATGTCCAAGGTTCAACCATTGATTAAAGAACTAACAGAAAAACAAAAAGCAGCCAAGACTCCTGAAGAACAGGCTGCCGTTAGTCAACAAATGATGGCTCTTTACCGGGATAACAACATTAGCTTAACTGGCGGTATTGGCTGTCTCCCATTGTTAATTCAGCTGCCAATTTTTGCCGCCTTATATGCTGCTATCCGTTATTCGCCAGACCTTTACCACGCAACTTTCTTTGGGATTCCACTTGGTAAGCCAAGCATTATCTTAGCAGTCTTATCTTTTATCGCCTATGCTGCCCAGAGTTATCTTGGGCTTGTCGGTGTTCCTGAAGCCCAGAAGAAGCAAATGAAGGCTGCTATTTGGATGAGTCCTTTCATGACCTTCTTCATTTCCATCACTTCTTCTGCCGGACTAGGCCTTTACTTCTTCATCGGTGGACTATTTGCCATCTTACAAACTTTGATGGTCAATGCTTACCGTCCGCGGATTCGTCGCCAAATTGAAGAAGAGAGCAAGAAGAATCCAATTAAAATGCCAGAAGCACCAGTAATTAACACCCCTAGTTCTTCAACTAAACCGACTGATGCAATTGACCAATTACGTAAAGGCGATGCCAAGCCAAGCGATCAAGCAAACCGTAATCGTCAACGTAATGCTGGCAAACAGCAACATCATAAAAAATAATTATCAAGAAGCTGGGAGAAAGCAAAAGTTTTTTCTCAGCTTTGTTTTTTCGGAGGAAGACACATGATTAAACCAATTATTAAAGACCAACAATTACTTGCTAAAAAAGCAACCCTCACTACTAAAGCTGATTTGCCCCTTGCAAACGACCTTATCGATACTCTTAATGCTCACCAAGCTGAATGTGTTGGAATGGCTGCCAATATGATTGGTGTAAATAAGAATGCAATTATTGCACGAATCGGGCCCTTTAATGTCGTAATGTTTAATCCGCAAATTGTCGCTAAAAGTCACCCTTATCAAACTACAGAAGGATGTCTTTCATTGAGCGGAACGCGTCCTACTAAACGTTATAAGCAAATTACCGTTAAATTTCGTAATCAGAGCTGGCAAGTGCAAACATTAGAACTTACGGATTTTGCTGCTGAGATTGTTCAACATGAAATTAACCATTGTAATGGAATTATAATATAAGCAATGAGAATATTTGCTAAAATATCAATAAATGAAATAAGGAAAGTAGAATCGCCGGGTTCTGCAACAAATTAAGTTATGCTTCTCAAATAGGCGTCCAACTGGGAGGATGGGAGCAAGTTTTGTGGAGGTTTTAATATGGATTCACCAATGTCAATTACCAAAGAAGTACGGCATTATGTTATTCGTAATGTTGTCGCCACCCTCGGGATGTCAATGTATGTTATTATTGACACCCTTTTTATTTCAATCGCGGCAGGTGCTTTAGGCTTAACTACGCTTAACCTGGTGCTCCCCCTATTCAACGTTTTTAATGGAACTGGGCTATTGCTGGGAGTCGGTGGTGCCACAATCTTTTCGTTAAATAAAGTTATGCATCCTGAGAGAATAAAATCATTATTTAGTCAACTAATGATTTTTGCTTTTACTTTCGGACTTATCCTAGCAATCCTATTAAATATTTTTGCGACTCCAGTAGTTGATTTTCTTGGGGCAAATGATGCAACTCGTCAGATGGCAATCGTTTATTTACGAATAATTTCATGGAGCGGACCTCTCTATATGGTTAAC
>BLMQ01000155.1:0-1144 GCA_011958095.1 Lactobacillaceae bacterium
ATCCTAATTGGTTAAAGACAACATAAGTAACATTACCTAAGTTAACGCTTGATTTTGCAATAACATGATTGTAATTAACACTAAAGCCAGTCATTAAAATCATTAGCACATAACTGCCAATCGTTAAGAGCGAACCAATAACTAAGCCTCTTGGAAATGTCTTCGCTGGATTCTTCATACTATCAGTAACTCCACCAAGATTTTCCATTCCACCATATGCAAAGATTGCGTAAACAACGAATGAAATGATCGCAATTGGCGTCTTAAAAGCAGGATTAGGCGACTCAATAAAACTGCTAATACCATGAATAGGCTGAGCAGTAACCCCCTTGTTAGCAATAATCGTTACTAAACTTGCAATAATAAAAATTGCATTCATTCCAATCATAAACGCTCCACCAAATGAGCTGATTTTCGTAATCCCATTAATTCCCTGGGAACTCAGTAAGGTTACAAGTAAGACAAAAAGAATTGCCAAGATACCAATTAACTGATTAGAATTAAAGATCCAAAAATGCCATTGTTGGGTAGTATCATGGCCAAATAATAGTGCCGACAATGTTATCCAAAGTCGAGAAGCACTTGATACTAGCCACAGAACCCAACTCGCTAACCAAATAAAGGTTCCGATAAAGGCCAGCCGTTCCCCTATCGAACCAGCTAACCAGGAATAGATTCCCCCTTTGGCGTCCTTAAATGCCGAACCATATTCAGCCATCATCAAACAACAGGGGAAGAAGAAACAAACTCCAGCAAGGATGTACCAAAACATCCCCGCATATGCCATTTGATCATAAGCTATTGAAACATTACCAAACCCATATATTGTCGAAATAATCATTAACACCAATGTTGGCGTTGTGATTAATTTTTTCTGCTCTTTCGCAGCCACTCCTATTCAACTCCTCAATAAAAATCCTCATATTTTAGTATCCGTTTTCATTATACCGCCCTTGGTTGAAAACATCGCTTATTTTGTCGGCCATTTGGAAAACAATTGAATAAAAATGTTTTGTAATAAAAAAGTGAGGATAGGAGCAAAAATTTCTCATCCTGCTTCTATCCTCACATCTTAAATATTTATTTTTTTGTCTCTGGATCTTCAATAATCGGTAAAATGATTCTAAACAATGATCCAGCACCG
>BLMQ01000156.1:0-21257 GCA_011958095.1 Lactobacillaceae bacterium
CATTGTTGTACTGCGCTGTTCGTATTTTATGGAAGTGACCTAACTTATGTCACAGTCCCTTCAAAAAAGATCTCTAACACTGTAACACACAGACGTTGGAGATCTTTTTTTAATTATTCAGTAATATCTGCACCGAAGTACTTTTCGGATAGCTTCTTGACTGTTCCATCTTGTTGAAGTTCCTTAAGCGCCTTGTTGTAAGAAGATTGAATAGCAGTATCTTTCTTGTTAAAAAGTGCTGAAATCTTAGCTGGATCTTGTTCACTAGAAACATCAATCATCTTGAGACCCTTAGTACTATTCTTCTTGCTGTAAGCGTACCAAGCTTCACGGGAGTTAACTGTCCCGGCAGCCCGACCTTGCTTGATCATATCTAAGGAACTAGCAAAATCGCCATTTGGTGTAAGGTTACCTTTATATTTTTTAACCACATTCGCATTATTAGTTCCCGTACCAGCAATAATCTTCTTGCCTTTAATATCCTTCAAGCTCTTAATATTACTATCAGCAGGAACAATTAATGCAAACCGTGACTTGATATATGGGGTAGAGAAATTATATTGCTTGGCCCGTTCAGGTGTCTGTGTAATGTTGTTCATTACTACGTCAAACTTGCCTGAACCAAGACCGGCAATTAGCGAATCCCATTTAGTTGGTACAAAGTTAGCTTTTAAGCCCATCTTTTTAGCAACTGCTTTACCAAGGTCTACTTCAAAGCCAGTTAATTTGTTATTTTTACGATAAGAGTACGGGGAGTAAGTTCCCTCAAGACCAATTGTCAATTCTCCCTTATGAACTAATTCTGAATTAACAGCTGATGAAGCAGCAGAAACACTTGTGATTCCTGCAGAGGTACCGACTGTTAAGGCTGCAATTGTTAATAGTGCTTTCTTCCAAAATTTCATTATTCTAAACTTCCTTTATTTTAAATTTTCCATTGTCATTGAGGCGATAAAGTTTTTAATTCGTTTGTTTGGATTATCTGGAGCAAAAAACTCGTCTGGAGTACCATCATATAAAATTTCGCCGTTCTCGACAAAAATAATCTTATCCGCAACATGTTTCGCAAAGACCATGTTATGAGTAACAATTACCATTGATTGTTTTTCTTTAGCTAATTGCAACAGAACCTTCAACACACTAAGCTCTAATTCTGGATCAAGAGCAGAAGTCGGTTCATCAAGTAAGATATACTTTGGTGACATTGCCAATGCCCGGGCAATCGCCACCCGCTGTGCCTGGCCGCCAGATAATTCATTCGGATAGGCATCTCCGTAATCTGCTAAGCCCACTTTAGCAAGTAAATTATGTGCATTTGCAATTGCTTCCTTTTTCGGCTGTTTCAAAACCTGTGTTGGTCCTTCAATAATGTTACCAAGGACAGTTTTATTAGGGAAAAGATTGTAGTCTTGGAAAACCATCCCTGTTTCTTGACGAATTGCCAACTTATCTTTATTGCTTACTTTTTGACTAAAATCCAAATGATGATCATCAAATTCGTATTGGCCGCTCTCTGGCATTACTAATAAGTTAAGTGAGCGGAGAATTGTTGATTTACCAGATCCAGATGGGCCAACCATTACTGTTGTTTTACCTGCAGGAAACTCTAACGTGGTATTTTTCAAAACATTTTTATTACCAAAACTTTTATTGATATTTGTTAATTTCATTTTTCTCACCTATTATTTGCATTTACTTGCCGGTCTACTACCCGCTCAAGATACCCTTGGAAATAAGATAAAACTGTCGTAAAGACCGCGTAGACCATTGCTACTAAAGTATACATAAGTAGTGGTTGATAGTTTTCAGCCGCAATCTGTTGACTGACGGCAAACATTTCCATAATTGTAATTGAAGCAGCTAATGACGTGTCCTTGACCAAACTTATAAAACTGTTTGATAAGGGCGGTAAAGCTACTCTTAAGGCTTGCGGTAAAATAATTCGCCACAAGATTTGCAACCGCGTCATTCCGATAGCTGCGCCTGCTTCCCATTGCCCAGTTGGAACTGAACTGATCGCTGCCCGAATTGTTTCTGAAGCATAAGCACCGGTATTAAGTGAAAATGTAATAATGCCGGCTGTAAATGGTTCTAATTTTATTCCATGCGGCAGGACTCCCTTAATTCTCAGATATGGCAGTCCAAAGAATACAATAAATAATTGAACCAACAACGGTGTTGACCGAAAAAGCCAGACATAAAAACTAGCAATCCATTTAAGAATCATGAATGCACCACGTTGACGAGAAAGACGAATTAAAGCTGTTACTAGTGCAATAATCAGTCCAAAGAAAAATGAAATAATCGCTAACGGAATCGTATATTTAAATCCCGCTGCTAAGAGTTGTGGTAAAGATGTCTTGATAATTTCCCACATAAGTCACAGTTTCCCTTCTTCTATAATTAATCTAATTTTTTAAATGCTTGTTGCAAGTCAGCAATAATATCTTCAGGGTCCTCGATTCCCACTGAAAGACGAATCAACTCATCTTTAATTCCGTTCTCTAATCTTATTTCCCGGGGAATAGATCCATGGGTCATGACAGCTGGAACTTCAATCAAACTTTCAATTCCCCCTAAGCTTTCGGCAAGATCAATCAATTGTAGACTTTCAACAAACTTCTTCGCATCTAAACCATCCTTAAGTTCAAAGGAGATCATTGCTCCAAAGTTCCGCACTTGCTTAGCCGCAATCTCATGACCAGGAAAATCTTTTAAGCCTGGATAATAAATTTTTCCAATATGGTCATCGTTTTGGAGGAAATTAATAACTTCATTCGCATTTTCTTGGTGAACTCGCATCCGCGCACCGAGAGTTTTCATTCCCCGTTGTAATAGCCAACTATCATCAGGGCCAAGTGTACTACCGATTGAGTTTTGCAGGAATGCTAATTGTTCAGCAATCTCATCATCGTTAGTAACTGCTAATCCGGCAACAACATCACTATGACCGCCTAAATATTTGGTTGCGGAGTGAACAACAATATCTGCTCCAAGGGTTAACGGTTGTTGGTTATAAGGAGTAGCAAAGGTATTATCAACAATTGTCTTTATTCCATGCTTTTTTGCGATATCAGCAATGGCTTTAATATCAGCGATTTGCAAGAGCGGATTAGTTGGCGTTTCAAAATAAACTGCAACGGTATTATCTTGAATTGCATTTTCGACTGCTTCAAGGTCTTGCATGTCAACAACAGTAAATTCAAGGCCAAAGCGTTTTAATACCTTGTTGATTAACCGGAATGTTCCCCCGTATACATCGCTACCAACTACAAAATGATCACCTTGAGAGAATAAAGAAAAAGTAGCATGAATAGCAGCAGATCCAGAAGCAAATGCAAAACCGGCTGTTCCATGTTCAAGTTCTGCAATTAATTTTTCAAGAGATGCACGTGTTGGATTTCCTGTTCGAGAATATTCCCATTTAGGTTCACCGCCAAGAACGTGTTGATGGAATGTTGATGAACGGTAAATCGGTGTTGAGACAGCACCAGTAGTTGGATCTTCACTATTACCCCCATGAATTAATTGTGTGTTGAATTTCATAATATCTATCTCCTTTAGAATGCAAAAACGAATACAAAAAAGGCGCAAACTCAAGAACTTCTCACTTGAATTTGCGCCTTATGCATTTATTCCCGATTACGTTAGCAGTTACTCAACTAAAAGTAAGCACGCCAAACTGTGGGTCGCATAAGACGCGATCCACAACAACAAACAGTAGCGTTAATTAATTGTTTGTTAAACATGACGTGTTCCTCCTAACTTAGTATGTCAAAATCATAACTTATAAAAAATAAGTTGTCAATACAATTTCTAAAATTTATTTAAATTGATCGTCAAGAAACTTCTGCACAATGTTATAAATTGTTGGACTCCAGAAATCTCGTTCATGGTTCGCACCCTTAACCCGGTACGCTTCAACAGAATTTCCATTATCCTTCAACCGCATATACATTTTTTCCATTTGTTCATATGGAACAACTTTATCAGCATCGCCATGGAACAATAAGAATGGTGGATAGTTTTGTCCATCTTTAACTTGGTATAAGGGACTCATTTGCTTTTCAATCTCTGGCCACTTTGATACATCAGACCCTAATAAGCAATATTGCAGTAACTTATTTCCTGGAACATTAGCATCATACTCAAACGTCTTCTCCACGTCCATTGGTGCAAAACAACTAACCACCGCATCTACTGCATCCGATTCGTCTTGATAAAGGTCAACTTTATAGCGCGGATCATCACCCGTTAAGCCGACTAGCATTGCCGCATTGGCTCCAGAGGAAGTACCCCAAATTGCAACCTGTTGCGGATCAATTGCATATTTTTGCGCATTGGTCCGTAAGAAACGAATGGCAGTCTTAACATCTTGCAAAAAGGCAGGAAATGGGTGGCCATCAATTGAACTACGGTGTTGAACAGTCGCTACAATATAACCGGCCCGAACAAATTGAACCAGTTGTGGAATTTCTTCCCCCATTTTTGGTGTTCGCCACGAGCTTCCTTGAACAAAGACAATCAATGGCCGTGGTTCAGTTTGATATTGTTTCGGGAAACGTTGCGTCCACGGTGCTAAGATCGACATATGTAATGCCTCCCCATCCATTGCACCATAAACAATATTTTCAATCAAGCGTACTTGACCGCTTAACGTTGGGTTATTTGCTAATTCGTGTATTGTCATCAATTTCACCATCCATTGTTATAAAAGTCTTTTTAATGACATTAAGATGATCATCAAAGCGATATAAGATGGGCTTGCCATTTGGAACTTCCACTTTATCAATATCATCATCTGAAATACCATCTAAATATTTAATTAGTGCCCGCAAAGAACTACCATGGGCAACAATTAACTGATTATGTCCATCAATCAAACGAGGCGCAATATGGTCTTGCCAATATGGGAGGAGTCGTTGGAGCGTCATTTCTAAACTCTCACTAAGCGGAATCTTAACTCCTAAGCGATCATAGCGGCGATCATGCTGACGCTCTTTTAATTGTGGTGGTAAGTCTTTAAAACCACGCCGCCATTTATGAAGCTGTTCTGCACCAATTTCTTTCTTCACTTCATCTTTGTTCCGACCACTCAATGCCCCATAATGACGTTCATTTAGTCGCCACGTTTTATGGACAGGAATATATAACTGATTAATTTCTTCTAGGATAATATTAGTTGTCATGATTGCCCGTTCCATGTAGGACGTATACGCATCACTAAATTGGATACCTAGTCTTAGCAATTCCTTGCCGACTAATTCACCCTGTTCAATTCCTTTAGGAGTCAACGGAACATCAGTCCAGCCAGTAAAAATATTATCACGATTAGCTTGACTTTGCCCATGACGTACAATTACTAATTCTGCCATTTTTTCACTCCCCTTTGCCACTATCTTATAATAGCGCATTTTACTAGTGCTTAACAATCAAACTAGCTGCAGAAGGTTATTTTACAGCCAACTTTTCTGCCGTATAATTATTAAGGTAAGTATTTGAGGAAAGGAAAAATTAAACTGGTTTAGTTTAATTCTCAATTTTATGAAATCTAAAATTGCTAATCTAATTAATTGGGGGCTCCCATACTGTGCCATCGCTGCAATGGCCTATTTAATCATGTTCCCCCAGCTTGTATCACACGGAGTTATTTTAGGAACGGACTCCATTTTTCACTTTAACCGTTTTTATGATGCCGCTAAGCAAATTCAACAGTTCAATTTTAGTTATTTTCAAAGTAATTATGGTTTTCAACAAAGCGGCCGCATCATCAATGCCGTCTATGGACCCCTCTTTGCATATTTAAATGGGGCCATTCTTGGAATAGTAGGAACCTGGTACCAATATCAGATTGTTACTACCTTTATCGTCTATCTATTAGGTGGAATCGGTATGTATCGACTTGGCATCCGTGTTCATAGTAAACGGACATTTGCAATTATCTGTGCCCTAATTTACATGAACATTGGATGGCTTCCACGATGGGAATTAGCACAGAACATGAATGCCTGGGGAGCTGCTCTGGCTCCTTATATGGTAATTTGCGGCGTACGCATGATTCAGGATCACCAACGACCAGTTAACTGGCTACAATTGATGACCCTGATGACGATCATCATTCAGATCCACATGCTAAGTTCTTTATTTTTCGTGATTACCCTAACACCATTCTTTATTATTGGGTTAATTATAACGACCAATCGTAAGCAAATGTGGATCGAAACGCTGAAGGCAGTCGGCGGAACGGTTATTTTAACAGCCAATGTCTGGGGAGCCTTATTAATGCTTAACCTCCATAATAATATTGCCAATCCTGCCGATTTCAGTCTCGCCGATAATGTGCTATTGCCTTCAATGTTTAGCAGTACGCGCGATTATCTAATCTACGCAATGTGGATTCTCTTTATCCTTCAACTCATTTACGTATTATTCACTTTCAAAAAATCGCTTATTAATACAGTACTGACGTTACTTGGTTCTTTGGTTTTCCTGCTTAGTTCTTCCCTTACTCCTTGGTCCTTTTTCCAAGATGTGATCCCCGCACTTGGACACACTTTGCAGTTCCCTAACCGGTTGACAATCATTGCCTTTCCCCTCTTACTCGCAGGAGTTGGGATCAGCGCTACAACTCTTGATAAAAAAGCGCAAGAGATTGACTTACGAAATCAATTAATCACCGGTATCCTCTTGTTAATGGTTTTTCTGGTCTTTACTCCTACGACAATTGATGTTTATAAACGCGCAGCCCGCTATGACTCAGAAATTGTTCTTAATAGTTTTAGCGCGATTACCCGCGTAAGTGAAAATAAGACCGCCCTGCGACATTCCGTCCACGACCTTTACCCTGGTCAACTGTTAACAATGGTCGAAAAGAGAAGTCCTGACTATTTGCCAATTCCTAAGAAGTACATGAATCAAAAATATGTTCGTTCTTACGCTTACGAAGGGCAAATTATTAATGAAGCCCATAAATATACTCATACTGTCTTGCCGCATGGAGGATTGCAATTATCATGGGAAGCAGGAAAAGCGGGAAAAATTCGGTTGCCAATTATTACGTATCATGAATCACAATTAACGGCTAATGGTCATCTACTTCGCCACTATCAGCGATCCTCGGTTGGTGCCCCTTACGTTCAGCAACGTAAAGGGAAAAATACCGTTACCCTCTACTTTAAGCAAGCTAAATGGTTCACCGCTTTATTAGTGATCTCGTTAGTTGGTCTTAGCATTCTTGCAATTTATGGTCTTTATTATTTCTGTACTCATATTAAGAAATACTTCCAAGGAATTGCAGCTGGACAAATTGATTAAAACAAAAAGGTCTCTAACGTTCGGATTTACCGGGTGTTAGAGACCTTTGTTATACAATTTTTTATGAACATAGCGGCATGGAATATAATCCAACCTCTTATTTTGCATTCACTACAAACGAAAACTCAACATCACGGTCAGCAGGAATATGATACTGTTCTTCAACATCTGCACCCCAGCTATCAATTCCCCCAACACCTCGAACGGCCCCCGCAACAACAAGAACAGTTCGTCGTACGAGTGGGAGCTCTTCGATGTGTGTTGCATTTTCTAATTCCTCCGCTGTATATGGTAAACAACTAAAGGCAAATGGTTGCTCGTCTTGCTTAACAGTTAAGTTAAATGGTTCACGAGAATGATCAGCATTATTTTGGGTGGAATCGCGGGTAATTGTTAATGCATGAGTATCCATGTGCATTCCATTTTCCTGGGGAACTAGATACTTAGTAACTGGTAAACCGTCAACATGGAAGGTACCCTCAGTCGCTCCTGCCATCCGGTCGGGGTAAGTTTCACCGGATAATCCTTGATAGTCAAAGCCGGTAGCAACGGTTGGCATGATAAAACGCATTCCTACTACTGGTAGACCAGGTAAGTCTTCATGACCATAATAGTGCATGGTCACTTTAATCTCACCTTGTCCGTTAACCTCATAAGTTACAGTGACTTGCGTGGCCGGAACTGTTAGCGTCTCAAAAGTATACTTAATTTTGACGTTTTCAGCAGATACCGGATCACTAAATTCATTGGTTATCGGCGCAATAGGTAATTCAGCAAAGTGTTGATTATCAACTGTCAGGTCAATCGCAACACACTTATGGAAAGCATCCGCTGCTAACCACTGAGCAGACCGAATATTAAAGCCACTTCCTCGGTCATTATCAGTAGTTGCCCGCCAAAATGTCGGCATTGGTTCACGATATAGCCATTCTTTACCGTTTAGTTTAAGCGATTCTAGTCCACCACGCTCATAGCTAAAAATATAATGAAAGCCGTCACCACTAAGTCCTAATGTCGCATCACCATATATCACGCGTAATTTATTTGTGTAAGCCATAGTAGTATCTTACCTCCTGCATTGCTGGCTTCGGTGTCCGATCAGCAAACATCAAGCCATCTCCCGAGAATTCGTAATCTGAGTGACGATCATCGAAATCACCACCATAGCGCATCACTTCTTGCCCACTTACCGGATCCTTAACAAGGAGGGCTTGGTCAATAAAGTCCCAAATGAAGCCGCCAAAGTATTGTGGGTATTTATCAAGTAAGGAAATGTACGAACCCATTCCACCATCAGAATTCCCCATATCATGCATGTACTCACATTCCATAAATGGCTTGTCTGGATTGTTCTTCAAGTACTCCTCAACTTCTTTAGGTGGTAAGTACATCCAGCTTTCAACGTCTGAGATCCGATCACGGTATTCGGGAGTATGACAAACACCCTCATAGTGAACAAGCCGACTGTCATCATGCTTCTTATAGAATTCATTCATTTTGACAATATTATCGCCAGCATATGATTCATTACCTAAAGACCAGAATAAAATCGACGGGTGGTTCTTAAATGTTTCATAGTTAGTCCGTGCCCGATCTACTACTACGTCACGCCATTGAGGAACTGAACCAGGGACGTTATATGATGGTTCAATTGCTCCCATCTTCTGCCAGGTAGCATGGGATTCCAGATTATTTTCGGCCATCATGTAAATTCCGTTATCATCACAAAGGTAATACCACGGAATTTGGTCTGGATAGTGACACGTCCGGACGGCATTAATATTATTTTCCTTAAAGGTGTGAATATCACTCGTCATATCATCCATCGTGATCGCGCGGCCACGTTTAGCATCCCATTCGTGACGGTTAACGCCATTTATAATTAGCCGTTGACCATTTAATAGTACAACATGTTCCTTATTAATTTCGATTCGGCGGAAACCAAAGCGGTATGGAACGAGTTCGATCAAATTACCTTCGTCATCACGAATTTCAATCAACAATTGATAGAGGTAAGGATCATGGTTATCCCATAAGTGAACATTTTCTAAAAATTGATCCTGAACTTTTACCGTGGAATCAACAGGGTGTGTTTCATTGACGAGCGTATTACCATCATTGTCGATAACCCGCACATTAACGTTCCCGGTCTTTTCACCGTGAAGTTGAAGGTTAACATTAAAAATACCGTCCTGATAATTATCAGTAACAATTGGCCGAATATTAAGGTCTTCAACATGAACAAGTGGTTGGGCTAATAGGTTTACACTCCGGAAAATTCCAGAAAAACGGAACATATCTTGATCTTCAATCCATGAGGCGGTACTATGCTTGAAAACTTCCACAGCCAAAACATTACCTTCATCTTGAATGTAAGGAGTCAGGTCAAATTCAGAGGGGGTAAAACTGTCTTCAGCGTAACCAATAAAGTGACCATTAAGCCAAACATACATGGCCCGCTCGACACCGTCAAACCGGATGCGAACCTGCTTTTCCCGTAAGGAAGGATCAAGGTCAAAACGTTTTAAGTATTCGCCAACAGTATTATCATCCCCATCACTAAATGATCTCTCTTGCGCATCATCAGGACTAAGGGCATATGCAGGACGACGGTAAATCTTACCTTCCCACGGAATCAAAGTGTTAATGTAATTATTTTGGGCGTAATTATTTAGTTCAATCTCACTAGGGACTTCGATTGTTCCAAAGCTGCTGCTATCGTAATCTGTCTTATAAAAATCTTCTTCACGTTCACGCGGGTTTTCAGCAAAGTTAAATTGCCATTGACCATCCAAGTTTTGCGCAAAACGACTATTATTATGCCGCCATTCATCATAGTTACCGTAATAATAATGGTCACTATGCGCAGGTAATTGATTAACCCGGAATGTTTCCGGTTCATCAAGCCATTTGATATCTGCATCCATTGATAAATCCCTCCTCGTTACTATCTACAACATCTAAAGTATAGCGCTTTCATGATTGGGATAGCAAGAGGAGAGGTAAAATTTACGTAAATTTTATTAAACAAAAATTTTAAACAAAAAAGCACTGAGCAAATAATTACTCAGTGCTTTTAAGTAGTGCGGCCGAGAGGACTTGAACCTCCACGGTCATAATCGACCATAAGATCCTTAATCTTACGCGTCTGCCAGTTCCGCCACGGCCGCATATCAACCAACGAATATTATTATAGCAAGATACCTATTCGTTGGCAACAACTTTTTTCAATTTTTTAAAATAAATTTGTGATCACATCGTCGACAAATGTATCTTTGGGTGTTGAAACGCCGTTGTCGTGCGATTTCAACACCACAGCCGGCACATATATAATGCCATTTTTTCTTGGAATTTATCTTTCTTTTACTAGTCGGTGGCGCATATCTTGATCCTCCCACCTGTGCTAGTAAAGTTTTAAATTCTCTACTGCGATGGTGGTAATCCATTCCTAACAGATGTAAATGATAATGGCACAATTCATGAAGAACCACTTGGCGCAGATTATGAAAATCAAACTCAGTATACATTAACGGGTTGATATCAATATGATGGTCACTTAAATGATAGCGGCCACCGGTTGTCTTTAACCGCTTATTAAAAAATACTTTGTGCGTAAATTCCCGCCCAAAGTATTCTTTTGACCACTGTTCAGTCAATTGTTGTAATTCAGCATTAGTCATTTGTGACCGTCTCCGGTTCAAGCATCGTTAATTGAATCCGCTGACGCTTCAAATCGACATCATCAATCCACACGTCCACAATATCACCAACGGCTACCATTGCCCGCGGATCACGAATGAACTGCTTACTCATCTTTGAAACATGAACTAACCCATCATGTTTGACGCCAATATCAACAAAGGCTCCAAAGTCGACAACGTTCCGGACAGTTCCTTGAAGTTTCATTCCCGGCTTAAGGTCTTCAATCGTCATTACATCATGGCGTAATAGTGGCGCAGGCATTGAATCACGCAGGTCACGGCCTGGCTTTTGCAAGGAAGAAATAATATCAGTAACGGTTTCAGTCCCGACTTGATCATCCGTAAACTGCTTAACATCAATTTTCCTTAACTTATCATCAGCACTTGGCGTTCCCAACTCGTCGACATTAATCCCTGCCGCTTGAATAATCTTTTCCGCCACCTGGTAACTTTCTGGGTGGACATCGGTGTTATCTAATGGATTTTCACCACCAATAATCCGTAAGAACCCGACAGATTGTTGATAAGCTTTAGGTCCTAACCGTGGCACTTTCTTTAACTGTGTCCGGTTTGTGTAACGTCCATTTTCATCTCGATAGGTAACGATGTTTTTAGCAATCGTTTTATTAAGACCGGAAATCCGCGTCAACAATTGGTAACTAGCTGTATTGAGGTTAACTCCAACCCGGTTTACCGCCCGTTCAACAATTGTTTCCAGTTCCCCGTTCAATTCTTTCTTCGGCAAATCATGCTGGTATTGCCCAACCCCAACCGCTTGTGGATCAATCTTGACTAATTCGGCAAGTGGGTCTTGCAAACGACGACCGATACTAATTGCACTTCGCTGTTCAACATGCAAGTCCGGGAATTCATCACGCGCTTCCTTACTTGCAGAGTAAACAGAGGCACCGGCTTCATTTACGATGACATAATAGATTGGCCGTTTAATCTTTTTAAGAGCTTCCGCCACAAACTGTTCTGATTCCCGGCTAGCTGTCCCGTTACCAATCGCAATCATTTCAACGTGGTACTTTTCTAGTAAGTCAATAAACTCACTTTCTGCTGTCGCACGTTGCTTTTCTGGCGCCGGTTTGTGGGGGTAAATAACTGCTTTAGTTAAAAATTTCCCATTCTCATCAAGGACCGCTAACTTACAACCAGTTCGGTAAGCAGGATCGAAGCCCAATACAACTTTTCCCTTAATTGGTGCTTGCATCAATAAATGATAGAGATTTTCACCAAAGACCTTAATCGCTTGTTCATCAGCGCCCTCTGTTAATTGTCGCCGCAGTTCCCGTTCAATTGCAGGACCCAAGAAACGCTTGTAAGCATCCTTGTAAGCTTCCTCAATAAAGGCAGTCGCATCATTTTTCTTGCTAGTTTTAATCAAACGGAAACGAAGGTAATTCATCACCGGTTCTTCATCTAAAGTGATTTTGGCGTTAATAATTCCTTCTTTTTCTCCGCGGTTAAAAGCCAAGATTTGATAAGAATTTAATTTTTGAACTGGACTAGTGAACTCATAGTACTGCTTGTAAGTCCCCAGTTCATCCTTTTCTTCGCCATCACGTTTTACGCTTGTCTCTAATTGACCGTGTTGAGCAGTATAATTTCGCAACCAGCTTCGTACCGTGGCCATTTCACTAATTGCTTCAGCCAAAATTTCATGGGCGCCTGTTAATGCACTTTCAGCATCAGGAACATCATCATTAATAAACTCTTGCGCCTTCGCACTTAAATCATCATCGGGATAAGATAGCAGCCAATTTGCTAACGGTGCCAAGCCGTGTTCACGAGCTTGTTGGGCCTTTGTCTGCCGCTTTTGCTTATATGGCAAGTAAAGGTCTTCTACTTCTTGCAATTCGGTCGCACTGTTAATTTGCTTTTCGAGCGCCGGGGTTAACTTCCCAAGCTCTTTAATTTTATTGATAACTGTTGCTTGACGTTCCCGCAATGTCGTTACCCGGTGATATTCATCCCGGATCGCTTGCAATTGAACTTCATCAAGCGTGCCCGTCATTTCCTTACGGTAACGGGCAATAAAAGGAATCGTATTTCCCTCATCCATTAATCCGAGGGCCGCTTTAATTTGTTGAGGGCGAATATCTGGCAATTGTTTGCTAACAAGCTGAAGTGTTTCCTCTTCCATTATCATTCTCCTTAAAATTAGTAAAGAGACTGAGTTGATTCCCAGCCTCCCATTTTATTATCAATTTACTTCCACCAAGTATCATATGGAGCAATCGGCAAGTGACGCTTATGTTGAGTTCGCCGATACCAGCCTTCAATTTTTTCAGCAGCTGCTGGCGAAACTTCACGACCTTCTAAGTAGTCGTCGATTTCATCATAGCGAACACCAAGCGCTTCTTCATCGGGACGCATTGGTTTGTCTTCTTCCAAGTCTGCGGTTGGCGTTTTATCATAAAGCTTAGCTGGTGCTCCTAAGTATTGTAATAAGGCCTTTCCTTGTCGCTTATCCAATCCAGAAAGTGGCGTAATATCTGCACCGCCATCCCCAAACTTAGTATAAAAACCAGTTACTGCTTCAGCGGCGTGGTCTGTTCCCACTACGGCACCTTTGTTTTCTCCGCCAATAGCATATTGGACAATCATTCGTTCCCGGGCTTTAATGTTTCCCTTATTAAAATCGCTAATTGGCGTACCGGCTTCGTTTAAGGATGCTACCATCGCATCAGTAGCCGCCTTAATATTAACCCGCATTATTTTATCAGGTTTAATGAAGTCATTAATTGCAAACATTGCATCTGACTCATCAGCTTGCTCACCATATGGCAACCGGACTGCGATAAATTGGTATTCATTGTCGCCAGTCTCTTCCCGCAGCTTTTCGACTGCCAATTGTGAAAGCCGTCCCGCCAAACTTGAATCTTGACCGCCAGAAATTCCTAATACCAGGGCCTTCATCTTAGTGGTTTGGAGAAAATCACAGATGAACTGAACACGTTTAGTTACTTCTGCTTGGGGATCAATTTGCGAGTTAACGCCTAATGCATTAATTATTTCTTCTTGATACTTTCGCACTACAGATTACCTCTACTTATTCAATGATTTAACATATTCATGAACTTGGTGAATTAATTTAAGTTTATTATCATAGCATTTCTGTGATAAATCGACTGGGTATACTTCTGGGTTTAAATCGCGTTTATATTCATCCCATAAAGCATTTAAGCTATCGAAACGGTGTTGACGACTCTCCTCTAAGGTCGGTTCATCATAAACATACTTACCATCTTGCCAGATTGGCTTTAGCATTGGCCGGGCAGTAAAATCCTCCACGTCTTTTTGCTGGAGTGGGAAGTTAGGATTGAACATATTGAGTGACTTTTCATTACGTGGATCCTCATCAACTAATGTAATATAATCCCCTTCACTCTTGCCGTCTCCACGATCGTTAATCCGCCATACTTGTTTTTTGCCGGGAGTTGACATTTTACCAACATTATTAGAGATCTTAATCGTATCAACAAGTTGACCGTTTTCATCTTCAATAGCGACTAATTTATATACCGCCCCTAAAGTTGGTTGGTCATAGGCAGTAATTAGCTTAGTCCCGATGCCCCATGTATCAATCTTCGCCCCTTGCATTTGCAAGTTTTGAATTGTCTTTTCATCTAAGCCATTAGATGCGATGATTTTTGCGTCTGGGAAACCAGCATCATCCAACATTTTGCGTACTTTTTTAGATAGGTAGGCCATATCACCACTGTCAATGCGGACACCGATAAAGTTAATTTTATTGCCAAATTCCTTAGCAACCTTAATTGCGTTGGGAACCCCACTCTTTAAGGTATCAAAAGTATCCACAAGAAAGACACAATCATGATGAGTTTCTGCATATGCTTTAAATGCGTCATAATCATTCATGTATACCTGCACAAGAGCATGGGCATGGGTTCCTGAAATCGGGATACCAAATAATTTACCTGCACGGACGTTACTTGTAGCATCAAAGCCACCAATATATGCTGCTCGCGTTCCCCACAAAGCTGCATCCAATTCCTGTGCCCGGCGTGAGCCAAATTCCATTACAGTTTGGTTACCGACAATTGACTTAATCCGTGAAGCCTTTGTCGCAATCATAATCTGATAATTAAGAATATTTAAGATTGCCGTTTCAATCAATTGGCCCTCAATAATCGGCGCATCAACCTGAATAATAGGCTCATGGTTAAATACCAGATCTCCTTCTTCAAAGCTGCTGATTGAACCCGTAAATTTAAAGTTACGTAAATATTCTAGAAAGTCATCATCAAATTGATTCGTAGACTTTAAATATTCAATGTCGCTATCAGTAAAATGTAATTGCTTTACATAGCGAATAATGTGATCTAACCCGGCAAAAACAGCGTACCCATTATTAAATGGCATTTTACGGAAGAAGGCCTCAAAAACAGCACGGCGGTTACCCATTCCTTTTTTCCAGTAGGTCTGCATCATACTCAATTCATATGCATCAGTATGCAGGGTAAGGCTATCATCCGGATAATCAAATTTCATTAGTATAATTCCTCTCAAAAGTAATATCGTTAATCAGTATTGTAACATGGATTTGTCTTGATTACTTTTCAAAGACAAATTCAAACCGTGATCCAACATATTGAGTGTGGACATATTCAAAAGGACGACCATCTTGCAAGTAAGATAGTTGGGTCATTCGCAAGAGCGCATCTCCACGCTTAATCTGCAAGTAATTAGCAATCTTTTCCGTCGCCTTCGTTGCTGAAATATGCTGGGTTGCATGACCAGGATAAAGGTTCGCCTTTTTTTCTAGCGTCCGATAAAAAGACGTGGTAATTTCTTCTTTGCTAAATTTTTGAACGAGGTTAGCAGGAACAGTTGCGATTTCATAACAAATTGGCACATCATTTCCATAACGAACCCGTTCCATTCGTAAAACCTGTTCATCTGGGGCTAACTTTAGCTTTTCAACCTCTGTTTGCGAAGGGATCGTCAAGTGGTAAGAAATTGTCTTACTAGCAGCTTTCTTCCCTGTCGCGTGCATTAATTCAGTAAAGCTCGTTATTCCTGACATCTTTTCTTGGACTTTGCGATTAGCGACAAAAGTTCCAGAGCCAACTCTTCGCTCAAGAATTCCTTCATCAACTAATGCTTGAATTGCTTGCCGCAAAGTCATTCGACTGACGCCAAAATCATTAGCGAGTTCGCGTTCAGCGGGAATTTTATCGCCAACTTTCCACTCACCATCTTCAATGTTTTGTCTTAACTGATTGTGAATTTGAATATAAACAGGTGAACTCATTTTCTTTCCTCCTTACGCCATTGTTTGCTAAACATTGCGCATGTGTATATTTTACACCATTCCCAAAAATCTAGACCAATTTCTTAAAATATCGGCAAAAAATTAATAAAAATTAGAGACCGTCAGAATTATTACCTTTCCCCGGTCTCTAATTTTTAATTTTTATTATTTTGTCGTAATTTCAATGCTCGTTCAAGGGAGCGATCAACAATAATTGATTGTGAATCGGCAACAGGGTACTTAGTTTCAGGATCCATCTCTTCTGCAAAAGATAATTCAGTACAACCCAAAACTACTACATCTGCTCCTTGTTCTTCAATCATTTTCCGTACTAGCTCATGATACTTCTTGCCATCGGAATGACCAGCCTCTTTGATATCATGGTAGATCAGGTCTTCTGTCATATCGGCAATCTCAGGAGTTGGCTTGATAAGTTCGTACCCAGCCTTCTCAATATAAGGATCATATAGGTTAGCTGCCAAAGTCCCCTTAGTGGCTAATAGGCCAACCCGCTTTGCATCCGGCTTAATCTTCTTGATCTCGTTAACCGTTTCTTGCAGCATATTGAGAATTGGAATCTCCGTTGCTGCCTGTAACTTATCAAAAGAGTAATGGGCTGTATTACAAATTAAAACAAAGAATGCAGGATTCAAAAGACTTTGCTGTTTAATATCTTCAATCAGGGCTTCATTAGGATCTGGTTGACTATGGTCGAGAATCCATGTAGTACGATCAGGAACGGTTGCATGGTTAACAACTAAATAGTTTAAGTAATCTTGATCACGATGAATTGGCGTTCTTTTATCTAACAGACGTACATAACTCTCTGTTGCCAGCGTCCCCATTCCACCTAAAATTGTAAAAAATTGTTGCATTATAATTTTGCACGCCCTTTCTAAGCGATAAATTATGATAGTAGCGCCACAAAAATCGGCCCTAGTAATGTAATTCCAATATTACCAACTACAAACGCCGGAGTAAAGGCAGCCGCATAATATGCTCCACCTTCCGGACCTGCTTTTTGCGAAATCTCATTCATTGCTGCTGCAATCGTTCCTGAACCAGTCAACGCACCAATTAAAGCAAGAGGTTCCATCTTCAATATATAGCGCCCAAAGAACAGCGTTAGCAAATGTGGCATTATTGAAATCATCGCCCCAATAAATAAGACCCCGATCCCTAACGACTTAATTGCACTTGTAAATGCTTGAGCTGATTGTAAACCAACTGTCCCCACAAAAAGCGTTAGTCCAAAACTCTGAAGAAAGCTAGTTACCGTTACAGGGATTGATTTACGGTCACGGTGACGCTCAATCCATGAACTCAGGATTAGTCCCATAATTAAAGCCGCCGTTCCATTCCCTAGTTGCAACGGAATGCTATTTAATTTTAGCCCGATAATTCCTAAAAGGGAAGCACAACCGATTCCTAAAGAGAATAAAGAATAATTCATCGCTGTATCTGCAGCTTTCCAGCGTCCCATCTTTTTTAAGATTGCTTTGGTTCGTGATGTATTCCCAGTCAATGAAATCACATCCCCTGGTCGCAACTGGTTAATCAATTGTTGGTTTCCGCTGATTGGATCTTGAATGTTCACAAAAACCCCGTGTTGACGCAGAAGGGCTAATTCACCCGGTTTAAAGTTTTTCCCCAAAACAAAAGCTCGTTCACGTGGCGCATTGGTTGGCGTCAATACTTCTGTTAATCCTGGTACTCGCATCAACCGATCGAAATGAACAGCGTAACCAATAACAGTTAGCAAGCCGCCAGCCCGCAATTGATATTCAAGGTGGTCAGTCATTTTGCCATCATGAAAAGCAGCTAACCCAATAATCCGGTAATTAGACCGTCGATTAAATTCCTCAAGCGTTTTGCCGACAAGCGGTGAATCATCTGCAATGCGATATGTTCGTCGCCATGTTGGGTTAGGGTTTTTAGCATGAAAGTGATAATGTTCAGCCATTTTAGGACCCTGTTCAGCAATTGAAATTCCCAAAATTTTAGGTGCTAGGTCACGTAAAAAGATAATTACCCCTAATGTCCCAAAAACATATGTTAAAGCATAGGCAACTGGGAGTTGAGCCTCATAAGTTGCCCTAACACTTTGACTGACTGGCAATGACCCAATCGTTTGCAACGAACTGGCAACGGTAGCTGACTGGGTGAGGGCTCCCGAAATAACTCCGGCAGCGATCCCTGGGCCAATCTTAAAGGCGGAAAAAAGACTCCACCCAACTAAGAATGCAACAACCATCCAGAAAATACTAGCGATTAAAATTCGACTCCCAAATAGTTTCAAACTAACTAATAACTGAGGCCCGATCCGATAACCAACAGAGAACATGAAGGCGCCAAAGAAAATCGTTCCCAACATTTCATCCCGGGGAAAACTCCCAATTTGCCCCACGATTAAGGTCACAATTAACGTTCCCACCGTTGCTCCAATATTAAATTTACCCGCAATTTTATAATTTCCAATCAAAAAGCCAATTGCAAGACAAATAAACAGCGTAAAAACCTGATTGCTCACCATAAAGTGAACGATAGAATGTATCATTTTAACTTATAGTCACTTTCTTTAAAAACCTGTAATAACTTGTATTAATCAAGCCACATTATTACATTCTTGTCAGGCTAATTCAACCACTTATTGAGAAATACTTTCCTTCTTTTGTTGCACGCGATAGTTAGTAACCATTGTTAATAAAGTAATGATTGCCAAAACGCCCAATAAGATAAAATCAAATCGTCCTCCAGCATACGTACGTCCCATCAGTGAACCGCTGTTGCCCATTTGGAATAAAGCAATTGTGGAGGCAAGAAGACTAGTTCCCAGTGAGCCGGCAAATTGTTGGACCATATTAAAAATTGAGTTTACATCAGGGGCATTTTGCGGTTGAACCAACATTGAAGCATTGGAAATTGTATTAGAAAAAGCAAAGTTAAACCCAATTCGCAAAATAACAAAGAAGATCGTTATTAGTAATGGCGTTAAATGACGTTGGAAAATACTGAAGCAACTTGTCCCAATAACCAAAAGAATTCCCCCGGAAATAACTGGCGTAGCAAAACCATAACGATCAGCCAAAGTTCCAGCAAATGGCGAGATAAAAGCACCGATTAATGACCCGGGAAATAAAATAAGACCCGCGACAATTGCCGAAGAGTGCAAAACATATTGAACGTAAATAGGAATAACAAGCGAAATCCCAATATTAATAAACTGTAAATTAAAATAAGTGACAGTTGATAGACGCAATGGGACAACCTTAAACACCTTTAAGTCAAACAATTCTGATTTACCGTGATTATTGATATAGATAAAGGCGCTAAAGAAAACAATTGCTACCAGTAGTAAAAGCCAAAACTGCTTGCCAAATCCTTGTTTCCCAATTGAAGAAACTGCACTAATGATACTAATAAGGGCAATTGCCAGTGTAATTAAACTTCCATAACTAAATGCTTTATCATTTCCAAGCGGTTTATTACGAATAAAAAGTTGACCACATACAAGACTAATCAAAACAATTGGTAGCAAAATCCAAAAGATCATCCGCCATGATAGCATTTCTGAAATGATCCCACCATATGTTGGTCCCAGTGCTGGTGCAAATGAAATAACCATCGCAGCCATTCCGGTCATCATGCCAATTCTTTCACGCGGAATCTCCGTAAAAATTAAATGGAACATGATTGGGGTTGCTAACCCAGTGGCCATTGCTTGAATCAATCTCCCCGTTAACAAAATAGGAAAATTACCAGTCAAAGCACACATCAAGTCACCAATAATAAAAAATGATACTGCAAATAAGTGCAACCAACGCGCTTGATATTGGCGTAATAGATAGGCAGTTGTCCCCATCGTAATTGTTACCATCAATAAATAGCCAGTTGTAATCCACTGAATAACATCGAGTGATACATTAAACTGAGCAGATAGTTCTGGATATGTAACGTTCATCGATGTTTCATTCAAAATTCCGATAAACGTTAGTAATGCAAGGGAACCAATTGCGAGATAAATCCGTGAATAGTTTTTTTCTGCCATTGCTTTCCGCTTCCTCCTTTAAATCAAAATAAAAAGAGCCACGGTGATAAAAACTCCACCACAGCTCTGTAATAACGATTTAATTCTACCAAGGAAGCAGAACGAAAGTCAACGTTATTATTTTTCTGCTAGTTTCTTTAACCAGTCTTTCGTTTCTTCGTCTAGTTCAGGGGCAATTTCAAACTTAAATGGCGCCAGTAACAACCGTACTTTATCCCATTCAATCGTTTGATCATGATAGATCGTCGTTAGCATCATTGTCGCCATCTGATCTTTCTTATTTTGATCAATTCCTGGCTGATTAATAAACGTAATTGCAGTAATCTTTCTGGCCAATAATTTTGCAATTAACGTTTCCATTTCCTGGGTTGTGACTGGGTGCTTAATTCGTAGACGTTTTTCTAACGGGACTGCAGGAAGTTCTTTTTGTAAAAACTTTTGAAGCAAATCCCACTCTCCCAAAATTTCTGGATAGAATTGCCAAGGTACCCGGGCATTAAGACTCGCTAGTAAATTTGGAATGATCGCCTGTAAATCCCCATCATTTTCTTGTAAAGAATCACAAATTTCAATCAAGAACCGTTGAGCAGTTTCTCGAGCCCCAGATTGAACCCTCTTCTTAGCTGTTAAAGCAAAGCGAACCACTAGGAAATCTGTTAACCGTTCATCATCAATGGTCGCACCAGTCGCATTGCGTTTCACTTTAAAATCATTTAGTTGTTTAGTTCGCATGCTTTTTGCAAAATGACCTTGTTTAGGCATTGGCTGTCATTCCTTTTTTCATATAACTCAATAAAATCTTGAACTAGAAAAGGCTAAGAAAAACAGATGTTTTTCTTAGCCTTTCAATAACAGTTGGGCTAGCTGGATTCGAACCAGCGCATGACGGTACCAAAAACCGTTGCCTTAC
>BLMQ01000157.1:0-1539 GCA_011958095.1 Lactobacillaceae bacterium
TTTTAATTAAGAAGGCCGAATTAGTGGATAATGATTTCCATGCGCGATACAGTGCTCATCGTAAGACTTATCGTTACCGGGTTGATCAGGGGGAATTTGTGAACCCATTTAAACGCAACTATACTTCTCATTTTAAATATCCTCTTAACTTAGAAAAGATGAGAAAAGCAGCTAATGATTTAGTTGGAACTCATGACTTTACAAGTTTTGTTGCGTCGGGGAGTCAAGCAAGAAGCAATGTTCGGACGATTGAGAATATCACGATTAAACGAGATGAATTGAGAAATGAAGTCGTCTTTGATTTTACTGGTAATGGTTTTCTTTATAATCAAGTTCGAATAATGGTCGCTTTTCTCTTAGAAATCGGGAGCAATCAGCGGCCAGTGGATGACGTGTCTCGAGTTCTTACAGCAAAGGATCGGACATTGGCACGGATGACGGCTCCAGCAAGTGGTTTATATTTAGTTAATGTAGATTATGGAACAAATGATGAAAAGGATTGACGAAAGTACTAGAAGAAGGTATACTAGCCATTGGTATTTCTTTTCCATCTAATAACTCGGTACACTATTATATGTAAAAGAAAAACAAAATTGGAGGACTTAATCGTGAGAACGACATACATCGCAAAACCTGGTGAAGTTGAACGCAAATGGTACGTTGTCGATGCTAAGAATGTCCCAATGGGTCGTTTAGCATCTGCAGTAGCATCAATTTTGCGCGGTAAGAACAAACCAACATTTACTCCACACGTTGATACTGGTGATTACGTTATCGTTATCAACGCTGCGCAAGTTAAGTTAACTGGTAAGAAAGCATCTCAAAAGATGTACTACCGTCACTCAAACTACCCTGGTGGTTTGAAGCAACGGACTGCTGGTGACTTCCTTGCAAAGGAACCAGAGAAGTTATTGGAAACTGCTATCAAGGGTATGCTTCCACACAACTCTCTTGGTCACAAGCAAGGTTTGAAGTTACATGTTTATGCTGGTGAAGACCACAAACATGCTGCACAAAACCCAGAAGTTTTAGACATTACTAACTTAATCTAAGGAGGGAATGGAATTGGCTCAACAAGTACAATACAGTGGTACTGGTCGGCGTAAGGATGCAACCGCACGTGTTCGCTTAGTACCAGGTTCAGGTAAGATTACGATGAACGGCAAGGCAATTGAAGACTACATTCCATTTGCCAACTTACGTGCTATCGTTAACCAACCATTTGCTGTTACTAAAACAGAAGGTCAATACGATGTTTTAGCTAACGTTAATGGTGGTGGATTCTCTGGTCAAGCAGGTGCAGTACGTCACGGTATCGCCCGTGCACTTCTCGCTGTTGATCCAGACTTCCGTGACGCTTTAAAGAAGGCTGGTCTCTTAACTCGTGACCCTCGTATGAAGGAACGTCGTAAGCCAGGTCTTAAGAAAGCTCGTAAGGCTGCTCAATTCAGTAAGCGTTAATATTTCGATTATCGCTTCCAGAGACATCAGTATTTTGCTGGTGTATTTTTTATATTTAAACGGAATTTAATATACGGT
>BLMQ01000158.1:0-1517 GCA_011958095.1 Lactobacillaceae bacterium
CAAGCAACAATAGGCCTCCAACGTTCGGTTTTTTACCGAGCGATGGAGGCCATTGTTGTACTGCACTATTTGTCTTTTGTGAAAGTAACTTGACTTATATCACAGCCCCTTGGAGGAATAACGATGGATGGAATAATACCCTTATATAAAGAACGTGGGATGACTAGTTTCGCATGTGTTAGTCGACTACGACAAATTTTAAAAACTAAAAAGATTGGTCATTCAGGAACACTTGATCCAGGTGTAGCGGGTGTTTTACCAATTTGTGTTGGAAATGCTACCAAAGTTGTTGATTATTTGATGCAATCAGGAAAACAATATCAAGGTGAGCTTTTAATTGGTTTTGCGACTACTACGCAAGACCTTGATGGAGACAAAATTGAGGAAAAAGAAGTTACAAATGAAATTCCTACTAGTGAAATCCTATCAGCCATGAATTCATTAACGGGTACAATAATACAAATCCCACCGATGTATTCGGCTGTAAAAGTAAATGGAAAAAAACTTTATGAATATGCAAGAGCTGGTGAAACTGTTGAACGGCCCAAACGACAAGTGACTATTAGCAAATTTGAATTACTAAGCTCAAAGTATGATGAGGAAAATAAACAACAGCGAATCCGTTTTAATGTTGAATGTAGTAAGGGTACTTATATTCGGACGCTTGTTGTTGACCTTGCACGTAAACTAGGGTATCCAGGAGTAATGAGTTTGTTAACGCGGTTGAAGAGTGGAGGCTTTACTCTTGATCAGACTCTGAGTTTAGACGACGTTCGCGATGCTGTTGCGACCCAAACTCTCCAGCAATATTTGTATCCTTTAGATTATGCTTTGAAGGACTATCCGCAATTAACGATTCAAGAGGCTCAATGGAAAAAGGTTCAAAATGGAGGATGGCTTTCTCCAAGTGAACTTAATACTAGTGAGAAGGAAATTGTGTTATCATTTGATGGACAAGTAAAAGCACTATATCATTTTAATCCGAAAAATAAAATGTATAAGCCAACTAAAATGTTTGCAGTTAATTGAGGAGTGTAGGAGTTGCAAGTTATTAAAATTCACCATCCTTTGGAAAAAAGACTAATTCCTGCGGGGCCAATTGTACTTGCAATGGGTTTCTTTGATGGTGTTCATCGGGGACATCAGGCAGTAATCAAACGTGCCCGTGAAATTGCCCGTGAAAAAGGATTGCCATTAGTAGTTTTGACGTATGATCATGCTCCAGGAATTGTTTATCGTCAATATAAGGGCGGCTTTAAGTATTTATCAACGGTCGATAGGAAGCTTGAATTATTAAATGATCTTGATGTCGATCGGGTTTATTTAATAAGCTTTACCTCGTCTTTTGCAAGTCTTTCTCCTCAGCAATTTGTTGATGAGTATTTGGTAGGTTTTCATGCTCAAACGGTCGTAGCAGGTTTTGATCATACTTATGGAAAAGAAGATATTGCATCAATGAAGTTGCTTCCTAAGTATGCAGCGGGACGGTTTGAAGTTGTAACTGTGCCCAAATTTAC